>JANQMK010000331.1 GCA_028280085.1 Pseudomonadales bacterium | reverse complement strand
GAACATGACCCCATCCATAAGGTAACTATTATTCCTCGGGGCCGAGCCTTGGGAGTAACGCAGTTTTTACCAGAAGAAGATAAATATAGCTTAAGTAAGCGTGCAGTGGAGAGTCAGTTATGTAGCCTTTACGGTGGGCGTATTGCCGAGGAGATTACATTAGGCTTTAGTGGTGTTACTACTGGCGCATCAAATGATATTGAACGTGCTACTCAGTTAGCGCGAAATATGGTGATGAAGTGGGGATTGTCAGAAAAATTGGGGCCTTTGTCGTATGGTGAGGAAGAAAATCAGTACGGAATGCCAAATCCAAACTTTTCAGGAGCGACAGCGAAGGTTATTGATGAGGAAGTGAGAGAAATACTTGATAAGATGTATGCTAAGGCGCAAAAAATACTAGAAGAAAATAGAGACATATTGGAAGCTATGAAGGATGCGCTCATTGAGTATGAAACAATAGATGCAGATCAAGTGGATGACTTGATGGCTCGCCGTCCTGTACGTCCCCCCCAGGATTGGGATGGAACAGGTTTTTCTGGTGGTTCCTCACCTAAAGAGGAAGGCGAAGAAGTAGGTGGTGTAAAAAAACCTGGTAAACCCATTGGAGGACCAGCAGGCGAACATTAAGCTCGCTTTCTGACGTCATATTCTCGCTTAGATAGGCAATTCGGCCGCCGCGTTTTACGTTGTAGACTACTAATCGATGCTTTTAGAGGAAGGGTAAAGGATTCTTCTAAAAGCATTTTTATTTTGTCAGTCTAAAAATGTTAGCTCTGAGGACAAAAGGATTTGTTTATTTTTGGTAATAAACAATGTGATTTAAATACCCCGCGGGTCATGGGTGTACTGAATATGACGCCCGACTCATTTTTTGATGGAGGTAGCTATTTTAGCGGTGGCAAACCCGCTATTGATCTTGCGCTTAAGCAGGCTGCTTTAATGGTAAAGGAAGGCGCGGACTTTATTGATGTAGGTGGAGAATCAACGCGGCCGGGTGCGGTAGCTGTTTCGGAACAGGAAGAAATGAACCGCGTCTTGCCAGTTGTAGAGGCGATCGTGCGTCGCCTGGATGTTGTTGTATCTGTAGATACTAGCTCTGCTGCCGTCATCAGTGAGGTTGCTAAGTTGGGCGCTGGCTTGATAAATGATGTCAGGGCGTTACAACGACCGGGGGCAATTGAATCTGTCGTTGCGTCTGACTTGCCGGTATCACTTATGCATATGCAAGGAGAGCCGCCAACGATGCAGGCGCAACCCAGTTACCTCAGCGTTGTGGATGAGGTGGTTGGCTTTTTGCGGCACCGTATAGCATGCTGTGTTGATAAGGGTATGGACAAAACAAAAATTATCGTTGATCCCGGCTTCGGCTTTGGTAAAACGCTAGAGCATAATTTGCAGTTAATGGCTGCTTTGGAAAAACTGAATGATTTAGGGTGCCCTCTGTTAATTGGTGTTTCTAGAAAATCAATGCTGCAGCATATTACGGGCCGTAGTGTGGAGCAGAGACTTGCTGGGAGCTTGGCTTTGGCGACCATAGCCGCAATAAAGGGCGCTAAAATATTTCGTGTGCATGATGTGAAAGAGACGGTTGATGTTTTGAAAACTTATGCTGCGGTTTATTCAAATGTTGGATGATTTGAAAAGTTAGGATTAAGGTTGGTGGTATGTCGAGAAAATATTTTGGAACGGATGGGATTCGAGGACGTGTAGGAACTGGGCCTATTACGCCGGAGTTTGTTTTAAAGCTTGGTTGGGCTGTAGGTAAAGTTTTTGCTAAAGAGGATTCTAAGGAAAGAAACCTTGTTATTATTGGTAAGGATACTCGCATATCTGGTTACATGTTTGAGTCGGCATTGCAGGCAGGCTTAATTGCAGCGGGAGTTGATGTTGGTTTACTTGGTCCTATGCCAACACCAGCTATTGCTTATTTGACTAGAACTTTTCACGCGCAAGCTGGTATCGTTATCAGTGCATCGCATAATCCATACGATGATAACGGTATTAAGTTTTTTTCTGGCGAAGGCACGAAGTTACCCGATGAGGTGGAGATAGAGATCGAAGCTCAGCTAGAGCAATCGATGACAACGGTGGAGTCAAGCCAGCTAGGTAAGGCGACTCGTATTGATGATGCCGGTGGCCGTTATATAGAATTTTGTAAAAGTACGGTGCCGTCCACTATAAGTTTGAAAGGCCTTAAGATTGTTGTTGATTGCGCGAATGGAGCAACCTACCATGTTGCTCCCAGTGTGTTTAGAGAGTTGGGTGCTGATGTGGTGACGCTTGGAGCGTCGCCAGATGGTTTGAATATTAACTTGGATTGTGGTTCGACTAGTCCAAAAGCATTGCGATCTGGTGTGATAGAAAATGAAGCGGATTTAGGCTTTGCATTTGATGGCGATGGGGACCGTCTTATTGCAGTTGATCATACGGGTAGTGAAATTGATGGCGATGAAATGTTGTATATCATTGCAAAACATCAACTGAAAATGCGTGGTCGGTGCGACGGTGTGGTAGGCACGTTGATGAGTAACTTAGGTTTCGAGCTTGCCTTAGCAAATTTAGATATTCCATTTGTACGTGCTAAAGTTGGTGACCGCTATGTTATGGCGGCGATGCAAGAGCGTGGTTGGACGTTAGGTGGAGAGAGTTCTGGTCACATTGTTTGTTCTGATGTTACTACCACGGGTGACGGAATTATTTCTGCTTTACAAATTCTGTATGCTAGCTCTGCGTCAGGTTTGTCGCTGGCTCAGCTTCGGCAGGGGGTTGAGAAATTCCCTCAATCAATGATTAATGTCAAGATGAAACGTCGAGTTAGTCTTGACGATAATCAGACCGTGCAAGACAAGATAACCGAAGTAGAAAGTACTTTGAAAGAAAAAGGCCGGGTATTACTACGGCCGTCAGGTACTGAGCCAGTGGTGCGTGTTATGGTTGAGGGAGAGGACAAGGCGTTGGTGGAGCAGCTGGCCAAAGAATTAGCAGCTGTGGTAGAGCAAGCGCTGGCTTAGTCCCTACTCACCGCTGTCCAAGTTGGCTGAATTTTCTTGTATGTTTATGACAACTTCGATACCATTGGCGCCCGATTTAAGCTCAGCATTAGTTTATAAGTGGAGTGGGGTTCATTAGCATGCGTCGAGCTACCGTAGTGGGTAATTGGAAGATGCATGGCACTGTAGAAAGCGTAAGTGTATTGCTGGAGCAGTTGTCAACCGCTTTGACTGGGTTTGATGCCGCACAGGTAGCAGTTTGTCCACCGTTTGTGTTTTTGGAACAAGTTAAGCGGCTTATTGAAACAAGCCCTATAGAACTTGGTGCGCAAAATCTCTGTGAGCATGTACAAGGTGCTTATACAGGGGAAATATCGGGTGGTATGCTTAAGGAGCTTGGCTGCCGCTACGTGATTGTAGGCCATTCAGAGCGCCGTCAATTGTATGGTGAGTCTAATGAATTAGTTGCAACTAAGTTTGCCGTGGCATTAGAACAGGGTTTAAACCCTATTTTATGCGTTGGCGAAACCTTGTCTCAGCGTGAATCAGGTGACACCTTGAGCATAATTGATGAGCAATTGAGTGCTGTGATTGAGAAGGTTGGCGTTAAGGTATTTTCTGAAGCCATTATTGCTTATGAGCCTGTTTGGGCTATAGGAACGGGCAAAACAGCGACACCGGAAGAAGCGCAAGCGGTGCATTTGCATATTAGGAAGCAAATAATGGCGGCTGATAAAGATAAAAATGGCGAAGATAGTGAAATTGCTGCAGGTTTGTCTATTTTATATGGAGGCAGTATTAAAGCGTCTAACGCGCAAGCCCTGTTTTCGCAGGCAGATATTGATGGTGGCTTGGTTGGAGGCGCTTCCTTGGCCGCTAGTGAATTTGAACAGATTTGTCGGGTATTTGAATAAATCATGTTAGAACAAGTCATTATTGTCCTTCACTTGCTCATTGCATTGGCCATTATAGGCCTTATTCTTGTGCAGCACGGTAAAGGAGCAGATGCTGGTGCATCATTCGGGGCTGGGGCTTCTCAAACTGTTTTTGGTGGCCAGGGGAGTGGTAATTTTTTAACCAAGACGACATCTTGGTTAGCAGCTGCATTCTTCGCGACAAGCTTTGGACTTGCTATCATTGCTAAAGATAAAGCGAGTGCATTAATTGATTCAGATATACCGCAAGTTGAACAGACAGATGTTCCTGCAGTAGACGATGCTGGTGTGATATCAGACGTTATATCGGATATTCCCAACATAGATGACGTTGTTGTTGAGAAAAATAACAGCGACATCCCTGAAACGAGTGATATTCCGGCTATTCCCAGCTCTGAATAGCGCAAAATTCAGTGTTTCATGCTGCACAGCAATATCAGACTATTTACTGTTAACTGAGTAAAGAATGCCGAAGTGGTGGAATTGGTAGACACGCTATCTTGAGGGGGTAGTGGCGCAAGCCGTGCCGGTTCAAGTCCGGCCTTCGGCACCACTTTACGCGGTAACCTGATGATTTGATGGTTAGTTTGCTTGACCACATGTTAGCTCGATCTTATAATCCATGCGCTATCCGTAATAGCTTATGAGAGCGGTAATTTTTACCTTTTTTAGGCGAATTATGTTGAGAGATGAGTAGTGACTGCTAGGCTGCTAATATGAAAAGGCATGAGACTACTATCTCGATAGGGGTTTTTCATGGTATTCACAGTGAGCTGAATAGTGATGATTAATCTTTGCTAGAGTTAGAGCTTAGGTTATTGGTATTTACCGTGAGGTGAGTATCGCGTAGTAAAAAGCCCCTTTTCAGGGGCTTTTTACTACGCGAATAATGCGCATTAGGCGTTAGGGCCCAATGTGAATGTAAGAGAGTGGGCCATTGGCCCATTTTTTTGTTGTAGTAATGGTAAAAGTAGTAATAGTAAATAGTCATAGTAAGTAGGCGCAGATTATTTTAGCTAGCGTATGTGCTCGATGTCTACTTCACACTAGAAGACAAGGCTTTGCGGGTTTCCGGTTACCTGAGCGCTCAAGTTATATGATAGATTTTGGTTAGTCTAATATTTAATCTTTCATGTAGCATTTTTATTGCCTGTTGTTTTAATTGATACAGGTTTTTAAAGAGGTATGGTTTTGGCTATAACGCTGGCCTTCTTAGAAGAGTTAATTGAACCAGTGGTCCAATCCATGGGGCTTGAGTTATGGGGAATCGAATTTAGCCCTGCTGGTCGTCGGCATGGTGCGGTGCTCAGAATCTTTATTGATTCTGCTGATGGTATTGGTATTGATGATTGTGAGAGGGTGAGTCGACAAGTAAGTAGTGTGATGGATGTTGAGGACCCTATAGCTACTGAGTACCGGTTAGAAGTGTCTTCTCCAGGGCTGGATAGACCACTGTTTAAGTTAGCCCATTATGATGCTTTTAAAGGACAAAAGGTAAAAGTTAAGTTGCTTGCTCTGTTTGAGGGACGTAGAAATTTTACCGGTATCATTAAAGGTGTTGAAGATAACGATGTTGTATTGGTTGTTGATGAGCATGAATATCTGTTGCCAATTGACACTATTGGTAAGGGCTCAATTGTACCGAATTTTGAGTTTGGTAAAGATAAACACAAAATATAAATAGCGAGAAAGTATAGTAATTGTTAAGTATTTTGAATTTAGTGTGTGTTTTTCGTGGTATACGCAGTCTAAGTGAAAATTTAAATGTCACATTGCTGAACAGTCGATAGGGTGTAGAGGCGAGGTAAGATGAACAAAGAAATATTATTAGTAGCAGATGCAGTTTCTAATGAGAAAGGCGTGCCAAAAGATATAATCTTTGAAGCGATTGAGGCTGCCTTGGCAACTGCAACGAAAAAACGCTATGACGAAGATGCAGACATTGTTGTCAGCATCGATAGAGAGTCAGGTGATTACGAAACCCATCGGCGCTGGTTGGTTGTTGATAATGATGTAGTTCCTCTATTAGGCACTCAATATACGATCGAAGAAGCTCATGAAGTTGACACTGCTTTACAACCTGGCGATGTCTATCAAGAACAGGTTGAAAATGTTAATTTCGGTCGTATTGCCGCCCAAACGGCAAAGCAAGTTATTGTTCAGAAAGTGCGTGAAGCTGAACGAGCCCAAGTCGTTGAAGAATACCTAGATCGCGTTGGCGAGTTAGTGAGTGGCACAGTAAAAAAAGTTACACGCGACAACATTATTGTTGATTTAGGGAATAATGCTGAGGGCCTGTTAGCTCGAGATCAATTAATTGGCAAAGAAGCGTTTCGGATTGGTGATCGAGTGCGAGCCATGTTGATTGAAGTTCGCTCGGAAGTTCGTGGCCCTCAATTAGTATTGAGCCGTAGCTGCCCCGAAATGCTCGTTGAATTATTTAAAATAGAAGTCCCCGAGATTTCTGAGCAGATTATAGAGATTAAAGCAGCCGCTCGAGATCCCGGTTCTCGGGCAAAAATTGCTGTGAAAACAAGTGATCAACGTATCGATCCAGTAGGGGCTTGTGTTGGAATGCGTGGCTCACGCGTGCAAGCTGTTTCAGGTGAGCTGGGCAATGAAAGAATTGATATTGTATTGTGGGATGATAACCCTGCTCAACTCGTTATTAACTCTATGTCACCCGCTGAAGTAGAGTCGATTATCGTCGATGAAGACAGTCGCACTATGGATGTTGCCGTCAGCGAAGGTAGTTTAGCACAAGCGATTGGTCGCAATGGCCAAAACGTCAGGCTGGCTTGCGAACTTACCTCGTGGAATATCAACGTTATGAGTTCGGAAGAAGCCGTCGCTAAACAAAACGAAGAAGTGGGTACATTTGTTAAGGTATTTATGGAGTCCCTTGATGTTGAAGAGGAATTGGCAATAGTGCTGGCTGAGGAGGGTTTTACCAGCATCGAAGAGATTGCTTATGTTCCATTGGAAGAAATGCTATCAATTGAAGGTTTTGATGAAGATCTTGCTGAGGAATTGCGTGCTCGTGCGAAAGATGCATTGCTAACCCAGGCGATTGCCAGCGAGGAGAAATTAGATGGCGCAGAGCCAGCAGAAGATCTACTAACAATGAAAGGCATGGATACCCATCTTGCATACCAACTGGCTAGTAAGGGTATTGTTACAATGGAAGATCTAGCGGAACAGTCAATTGATGATCTGTTGGATATTGAGGGTATCAGTGAAGAGCGAGCTGGTGAAATTATAATGACAGCACGTGAGCCCTGGTTTGCAGAAGCAGGCGATAATTAGTAATGGGCTGTAGACCTGGGAAGGAGGAAAGTATCGGATGGCAGAAGTGACGGTTAATCAACTTGCCGAGGTGGTAGGGGCTCCTGTTGATCGCTTATTGAAACAGATGAAAGAAGCAGGTCTCACGCAAGAGAGCGCAGAAGAATTAGTTTCGGATGAAGAAAAGCAACAGCTTTTATCTTTTTTGCAAAAAAGCCATGGCGATAGCTCTATGGGTGAAAAGAAGAAAATCACCTTAAAGCGCAAAACGCTCAGTACGTTGCGCAGTAGTGGTAGTGGTCGCAAGACGGTTAATGTTGAGGTTCGCAAAAAAAGGACTTATGTTAAGCGCCCAGTGACGGAAGCTGTTGAAGAAATGTCGACTGCTTCAGGGGAGCTAGTTGATGAACCGGCGAGTCTTGATGAGGCTGAACAAAAAAGGCAAGCAGCGGAGGAGCTGCGTCGTAAGAAATTAGGCGAAGAAGAAATCGAAAAAGCGTCTCGTGCATCGGAATCAGACGCGGATGCACAGATGACTGAAGGCAGTGTTGTTAATGAAGCATCAGCCGCAGGTGAAGCTGCTACAGATTTAGGGCAAACTAAAAAGACTGCAGACTCAAATGTGGGCGAAAAGGACATTCCCGATATTGCTGCCATAGAAGCCGCGGCGGAGCAGACGGCGAAAAAGGGCAAGCATAAGCATGCCCTGCCTGATGAAGATGACGATAAGCCGAAAAAGAAAAAAATAGTCAAGGATAAGTTATCTCGTGGTAAATCTCGTAGCATCAGGCCTACCGATATATATGCTTACGAAGAAGAGTCTGATGATTTTGCCGACGTTGTTAATAAAGGTAGGCGTAAGCAAAAAACTGGCAAAATTGCTAGTAGAGCCAAACAGCACACTTTTGAACGACCGACAGAAGCTAGAGTATATGATGTAAAATTGCCTGCCGCTATCCCAGTTTCTGAGTTGGCTCAGCGCATGAATATTAAAGCAAATGTGGTGATTAGATCGCTTATGGGTATGGGTGTCATGGCTACCGTTAATCAGTCCGTTGATCAGGATACTGCGGTTTTAGTTGTAGAAGAATTAGGCCATAAGCCTGTTCTTATTAGCGATAATGCAATTGAAAATAAGCTAGATGAACTCCTTAATCAGGAAGGTGTAACGCTTGAAGCGCGTGCTCCGGTAGTGACAGTTATGGGACATGTTGATCATGGTAAAACATCCCTTTTGGACTACATCAGAAAAAGCCGGGTCGCCAGTGGCGAAGCCGGTGGTATTACTCAGCATATTGGGGCTTATCATGTTGAAACTGAAAGGGGCATGATCAGCTTTTTAGATACGCCGGGCCACGCTGCGTTTACTGCAATGAGAGCTCGAGGAGCTAAAAGTACTGATGTTGTTATCTTAGTGGTGGCTGCTGATGATGGGGTAATGCCGCAAACGGAAGAGGCAATTTTACATGCCCGTGCCGCGGGTGTCCCCATAGTTGTTGCGATTAACAAGATTGATAAGGAGGGGGCCGACCCTGATCGCGTTAAAAATGAGTTGGCAGCAAAGGATGTCATTCCAGAAGACTGGGGTGGGGACGTTCAGTTTGTTCCTGTTTCTGCCCATACTGGCGATGGTATTGATGATTTATTAGATGCCGTATTACTCCAATCTGAACTCTTAGAATTAAAGGCCCCAGTAGATTGTCCTGCAAAAGGTATTGTTATTGAGTCCTTCCTTGATAAAGGGCGAGGCCCCGTTGCTTCGGTGTTGGTACAGTCTGGTACGTTAAATGCCGGTGATATTGTTCTATCGTCTATGTATTTTGGTCGCGTAAGAGCGATGCTGGATGAAAATGGTCTACCAATTGATACGGCAGGTCCATCAATACCGTTAGAGATACTTGGTTTAGACGGCACGCCGGATGCGGGTGAGGAATTCGTTGTCGTACCTGATGAAAAAACCGCGCGCGAAGTATCTTCCTTTAGGAGTAACAAGAGTCGCGAGTCAAAATTTGCTACTCAGCATAAGGCTAAATTGGATAATATTTTTGGTAACCTTGGTCAAGACCAGAAGAGTGTGCTCAATGTGTTGGTTAAAGCTGACGTGCGCGGTTCCGTTGAGGCGATTATCTCGGCATTAGCGGAGATCGGTAATGACGAAGTTGAGGTTAAAGTGATTTATGCTGGTGTGGGTGGTATCACTGAGACGGATGTTAATTTGGCACTTACATCTGGTGCCGTCATGTTTGGTTTTAATGTTCGCGCTGATGCTGCTGCTCGCAAGTTGGTAGAAGAAGAAAAAATGGACTTGAGATATTATAGTGTTATCTATAATTTATTGGACGATGTTAAGCAAGCTTTAAGTGGCATGCTAGCGCCCGAGCTGCGCGAGGAGATCGTCGG
>JANQMK010000329.1 GCA_028280085.1 Pseudomonadales bacterium | reverse complement strand
GTTTTTTGACGTGCCACCAGCATGCCTGCAAAACGACGCCTTGTGACTGGAACAGACAAAATGCCTGAAGTATCTCCTCATTATTCAGAGGTGCCCTAGAATATAAAAATGACTGGCTACAATATGCTATAATAAAAGAAGTCCGGTAATAGTGATTAAAATATTGGCTTAGATAAGGCGCTAGCGCGGCGTTGACACACTAGCCATAATGAATAGATGGATAGGTAAATTTAGGTAATCACTTTTAAATAGGTAAAGTCTGGCCACATCAAACTGGGAAATACCGTCATGAATGAGGTCGTCATAGCTGCCGCACGCCGAACCGCTATAGGTTCTTTTGGCGGTACTCTCTCAAGCACTCCAGCACACCAATTAGGTGCAGCTGTCATTAAAGATTTACTAGAAACATCTCAAGTTGACCCAGCTTCTTTAGGCGAAGTTATAATGGGGCAAATCTTAACCGCAGGATGTGGACAAAACCCTGCAAGACAGGCGGCAACCTTAGCAGGCATCCCATTTACAGTGCCATCGATGACCATTAATAAACTGTGTGGCTCAGGTCTAAAAGCTGTTCACTTGGGTATCCAAGCTATTCGCTGTAATGATACAGATATGGTTATTGCAGGTGGCCAAGAAAACATGAATCTCGCCCCTCACGTGTTGCCAAAGTCTCGTAGTGGCCAACGCCTTGGCGGATGGGAACTGCAAGACACATTATTACGCGATGGCTTACTGGACGTTTTCGGTGATTACCATATGGGCATCACAGCAGAAAACATTGCGACACAATTTTCTATTAGTCGAGAAGAACAAGATAAATTTGCCGTCGCATCTCAACAAAAGGCAGTTGCAGCACAACAAGCTCACCACTTCACGAATGAAATCACACCAGTCAAAATTCCTCAACGTAAAGCGGATGACATTGTATTTGAGATTGATGAAGGGCCTCGCCCAGATACAACTCTAGAAACACTAGCAAAACTTCGCCCAGCTTTTAAAGAGGGCGGCTCTGTTACTGCCGGCAACGCGTCGACTATTAACGATGGTGCAGCGGCCGTCTTGTTATGCAGTTCAAGTAAAGCAAAGACCCTTGGCTTAGAACCATTGGCTACCGTCAAAGCCTATGCTAACGCAGGTGTTGATCCAAGTATCATGGGCACAGGCCCCATTCCCGCATCAAAGCTATGTCTATCAAAAGCCGGCTGGTCCGTCGACGACCTGGATTTAATAGAGGCTAATGAAGCCTTCGCCGCGCAAGCTATTGCTGTCAACAATGAAATGGGCTGGAATACTGATAACGTTAATGTCAATGGCGGTGCCATATCACTCGGACATCCAGTCGGTGCATCTGGATGTCGCGTGCTAGTTTCTCTCGTGCACGAAATGATAAGACGTGATGCAACTAGGGGCCTAGCAACACTATGTATTGGCGGCGGAATGGGTGTTGCCATAGCCATAGAACGTTAGAATAGTTAAATTAAAGTGCCAAAAAACCAGGGTATCTCCGAACAATGAGGAAGTACCCTGTAATAGTTAATCTTTAATCGTACCCAGCACCTTCATTCTCTGCCCCATCGGCGGTACTTCTTCACCATCAATCACAATATCAAGCAAACAAGGCCCAGGGCGAGACAATAGCCTCTCTAGATCGATTGCATCAAATTCAGATTTCGTCTTTAGATGGTACGCTTCTATTCCCATCGCTTGCGCTACTTCTGCAAAGTTAACCGTTTTAAGATTATAGCCAATCGGCTCAGCCCCCGCTAAACGCTGGCCATGCTTTACCATGCCATAAGAAGAGTCATTGAGAATAACAAATAGAATATTGGTTTTTTCAATAGAAGCCGTTGTAATATCCTGGCCACTCATCAAAACACTGCCATCCCCCGTAATACAGACAACAGGATTAGAAGGACTAGCCTTAGCTAAACCAATTGAAGCGCCGATAGCCCACCCCATAGAGGAATAGCCCATACCTGCACGAAATAGATTTCTGCCATCCTCTTCTTGAGGAGAAAACTCCCAATAGTGAATGGTCCATAGGTAACTACATCCACTATCCGCAGCTACTCTAGTATTGTCGGGACAACGCAGACTGAGCTGCCTCACCAAATACTGAGGTTTTATTGGCATCAAGTCATCAATAGGGCCAGACCCAGAGCATTTTTCACGCTCCTCTTGTGTCATATAAATAGGCAGCTCTGTGTCAACATCCAACATGGGTGACACATATCTACTGGCGGTAGTACTATTACTTAAACGATCATATAACTCCTGAAAGGTTACGCCCGGCGAGCCATAAACCTGAAGTTGAGCAATTGCAGACTGGGCTAAATGTTTCGGATTATCATCTATATGTATTAATCGTTCAGAATAAAGACCTTCTTTGTTCCAACCACCTGTTGCAATTTCATCAAGGTTACCGCCAACAAAGATCACCGTTTGACAATAATCTGGGCTCAGTACTCGCTGTGCATATTCGTATCCCGCCATACCAAATACGCCACAATAGCAAGGATGATTTGAATCAATAAGCCCTTTCGCCATAGGGGTAGACACAACGGACCAGCACCTCATTTGAGCTACCCTTAAAATCTGTGCCATAGCGCCTTCACAACCCTCACCGATAACTAATGTTATGGGCTCGCCATGACCAATAAGCCCAACTAACTCTTCCATTACTTCAGCGCTAGGCGCTTGATTACGATACAAATTTGGCAGCGTATACTTATAGTCGTCATAGATTGTGCAAGTCGAGCGTAATATATCAACAGGAATACTTAAATGTACCGGTCCCGGCACTGGCCCAAATGCATAGTTAATGGCTGTCTGAAGTTTTCTTGCTAACTGGTTAGGATGAGACACTAAAGTATTGTAGTGAGTGCAAAATTTTAACATCGACACGGTATCAATACCGGTACAAGAGCTTTCTTGCAAACCATAAGAACCAAACGATGTGATTGACGTTTGCGGAGTGATGACCAATAAAGGAATATTATCCGCATATGCGCTAGCCACGCCGGTTATCAAATTCGTTGTTCCCGGACCAGTAGTCGCACAACACACACCAAGGCCGCCGCTTTCTCGAGCATAGCCGTCAGCCATAAAGGCAGCAGCTGTCTCGTGACAAGCCACAACCGCTTTGATACCACCCAATCTCTCACTGCGCGCCATTGCATTATAGAGTGGTTCAATCGCTCCGCCCGGCACGCCAAATATATATTCAACACCAATTGACGCCAGGCAGTTTAAAATAAAATCACCAAACTCCTGTTCATGCTTAGGTGCTTTAACAAAAAGAGGTTGTGAATTTGATTCTCTTAGATTTTGTACTAAATCAATTTCCTGCATACTGAGTTCCTCCCTGCCTACCGAAAGCGATTGTAACTCAAATATTCTTTTATTCAGACTATTGAACGCGCCAATGGGTGAGATTAGACGCCACTTGATCTGCTAAGTTAAATTGATTTGGAATAAAGGCAGGCCAACAAACATTGGCTTGGGGTTAATCTCTCGAAAGCATTAATCGTTAACCAACCAAAGTCCTATTAATTGAATGTGATTAACTTCACGACTCTTTAGCCAAACATATCATTGATAAAGCAATTAATTATAAATTTTTCAAACACTATATTGTAAGCAGCCTATTTCGAAATACGATAGCTAAAGACATTAGAAACATAGGGGCACAAAAAACCAGGCAGCCATTACAACAACCCGTGCTATTCGTCAGCTTGATCACCAATAACTAGGTTGTTATCCAGCGTATTTTTGTCGGTGACATCTTTACCAGCAACAAGATTTTTATTCGCCTCACGCATGTCACTATATGTTCGCAATAAGTTCTCTATGGTGGTTTCTAAAAGATCCAAATCAATCGGTTTAGCTAAAGTAGCATCGGCACCACGTAACCAGGCTGACTGTAGTGTATGTTCTTTATTATTACCGCTCATGCCACCTGTCATCGCTATAATGGGAATATAAAAATTAGATTGTCTGACTAACTCAATAAACTTTACGCCATCTAAATAAGGCATAAAGATATCTGTCAAAACAAGCCGGGGCTGTTGGTTTTGACAGTCTTTTAAGCCTTCCCATCCCGTGGTTGCCAGATGAGGAATATACCCCATATGCATCAAAGCCTCACCAAGGAAACGTTGGTATTGGAGATCATCTTCAACAACTAAAATTTTAACGCTTTGTTCGTTCTTATTCATTATTATGCCTGACTCAGTGACAACAGATATTATCATTCATCATTTTTTTCTAGACATTCATTAACTATATTCAGCAACTTTCCATGGTCGAAAGGCTTCTTCAGAAAACCCTTAATGCCAATGGATTTACAGAGCTCTTCGTTAGCGTACCTATCAAAACCGGTACAAAGAATAATTGGAATCTCAGGGTCTTTGGCCAATACTTGCTTAGCTAATTCCAACCCTGTCATCTTTGGCATAGCCTGATCTGTCACTATAATATCATAGCCAATATCGGCATTATTATATGTTGATAACGCATCAATCGCACTATTTTTAACAGTAACCTGGTAGCCCTCTCCTTCAAACAGTAAACCGATACACTTTGCTAAAGATATATCATCATCAACCAGCAATACGCGTGCACCTTTATTATAGCAGTTCTTGATAACTTCTTCTGTAACCTCTGCAATGGGCTCGTCGGGCTGTTCTGTTGCAGGAGGAAACAGCAGGTTAAAGCATGTTCCAACGCCCAGTTCAGTATCTACTCTAATATGGCCAAAGTGCCCATGTACAATGCCATGCACCATCGAAAGGCCTAAGCCAGAGCCCTGTCCAACTTCCTTAGTTGTGTAAAAAGGTTCAAACAAGTGCTCTAGGTCATTACTGATAATTCCCGAACCACTATCTTTAATTGACAACTGAACGAACTCGCCTTCGACCTTTTCATGACAAGAAGAGCAAACAAAACCAGTGGTCGAGTGCATACCCAATCTCACGATAATACTCCCTTCACCTTTCATCGCATCCTTCGCATTTAAAAACAGATTCATCACAACCTGTTCCAACTGAACAACATCAATTTTTATATTAG
Source organism: Pseudomonadales bacterium (assembly GCA_028280085.1). Classification (GTDB taxonomy): domain Bacteria; phylum Pseudomonadota; class Gammaproteobacteria; order Pseudomonadales; family JANQMK01; genus JANQMK01. The sequence goes on along the minus strand of JANQMK010000329.1, from coordinate 2,068 downwards.
ACACGTTATCACTACAATCCACAGAGATACTGATACCTGATGGCAAGGTTGATTTAAGCAACTTGATGGCGCCTTCAATCGCCTTAGCTGCATTGACAACCTGAGCAGACACACTGGACTTACGGCTAAATGCCAACATCTGTTCGACTAGCGATTTGGCGCGGTTCCCGGCATGTACCACCTCATTCAAGTATTCATCTATTTTCTCTTTTTGGTCAGGTTTACGATTCATTCGCAAGGCCAAAGCAGCAAAACCAAGAATACTACCTAAAAAATTATTAAAGTCGTGAGCAATACCACCGGTAAGTTGACCTATGGCTTCCATCTTATGTGCTTGGATTAGTTGTTTTTCTAGTTGTGCGCGCACACGCTTAGCTAACTCATACTTCTGAATATGATTTTTTAACTCCCGGTTGTTTTCTATCAACGCATTGTTTTGTTGATCTAACGTAGACATCATCTGATTAAATGCTTTGCCCATTTTCCTCAGTTCATAAGTTCCCGCCACATCTACCCTATTTACCGTTCCCATATCCTGAACTGATTCCATTGTGTCGGACAAATTTTGCAGCGGTATAGTAACGCGTCGACTATAGCGCATTAGAAACAAAGCGATTATAAAAGCAAATATTATCGATATAATGACATTGCCAATGATAATATTGTTCTTTAGCGCAATGAGATTTTCGGTACTGAATAAAATCACCACGGAACCAATGACTTCGGGCTGAATAGATTGCCCCGTTATCGACATATCAAACTCAGCATTGTCCTCTACAATATATACAGGCGCGCTAAATTCCCAATGTTTATCTCCTCGATATAGCAGGTTTGGAGTAAGCGAGTTGCTGGCGCCACCTACTTGATACATTGACGGCTTACTACTTTGCCCCATATTGACAATCAGCTCATTATTATCATATATATCAACCCGCTTGATATGCGAGAAAGAAAACATAGCCATGGCGATCTCCTCCGCACTTTCTGCACTTCCATAAAGCACAGCTAAGCGGCTTTGACGAGCCAATAAAGAGGTCAAACTCAAACACTGCTGATTAAAATTATCGGTCGCAACCCGTGTTGCGAACCATGCCGTGCCAACTGATGTTGTGACGATAATAGTGACCAGCGCAAAACCAAATAAAACAATTAACTGATGTCTAAACCGAAGATTTTCTATCCTACCAAAAAATATTTTCACCGTTATTCACTATAAGTAAAGATTTGTTAAAAACTATCTCTTCGGAAATACAAGATCAAAACTTTTTCGTTGCCGCTTATCTAAATTGAGATCAATATGCTTCGCCGTCCTAATATTAACAGCAGCTTTAAGATCTTTGAGCAACATAAACTTAGGACCACTATACATACCTTGCTGAACCTCCTTGGCCAACACACCCAAGCGCAGCCCAAGCTTTTTATTATCAGGATATAAAGCAAAGAGCACACCTTTATCAACATGATTCAATGAACTAGAAAATAGAACAAGACGCCGCCGCCACGCGTTCTCCAGCAACAAAGGTAAAGTAACTTGATTATTAATAGTAGTCCGGTCTTGCGGCAACCAAATAGCTTCCGTATGCCGTGATATATTTTTTGCCAATTTCTGATAAATCAGACCACTTTCTTTTAACGAACTCGCATACTGAACCGACAAGGTGATATTGTGCTGAGCTGCCGCAACCTTAGCATAATCCAGCAACCAATCATTCGCCTTAGGGTTGATTACAACGTGCACCGTTGTAATTTTAGGTAAAAGCAACTTTAATTTTGCAAACAGTAATGAGGGAGCAGGAGTATGGTTAACCATAATATCGTTGCTGTTAACCAACTCTGGAGAGACAATAACTGAGCCAAACACAAGCCGAATGTTCGGCGATAGTGGAGTTAGAGTGCTGAGCGCACGATGGCCGAGGGCAATAAGTTGGGGCGTCTTCTTATTCTTCAACCATTTCTGAATTTTTTCCTCGCCTTCGTCTTTAAACAACCTAATTTTTGCAACATCTGCGCCTACACCACTTTCCACCCCGACTATAATTTCATCAAATATAAGTTTATAAGGTTTCCT
>JANQMK010000209.1 GCA_028280085.1 Pseudomonadales bacterium | reverse complement strand
AAAAAAGCCAGTCAAAACACTGGCTTTTTAAGTATGGAGCGGACAATGGGGTTCGAACCAAAATAAGGCCACTCTATGCCAGCCTATACCACCTAACCTACTAATATTTAAGCACTTTTTTATCATAGCCTGGTATAAGGGCCCGAAAGTGCGAGTAAACCACCTTGTCGTGCGCCCAATCTCAGTTATTAAGGAGAAGGCTTGCCCATATGCCTCCCAAACTTCACCGCCAGTCACAACGACCCCTGCCGTCTTGCTGAGAAATATCAATCTTTGCAGTTAAAAATGATACGTTGTAACATATCAGTCAGGTGTAAATTCAACTATCTACTCACAAACCCAAATTCATTTATGTTGAGAGACTCAATGGTTAAAACAAGCAGGCTCCCCGTCACTGTGCTTTCAGGCTTTCTTGGCGTGGGCAAAACCACCGCCCTTAGCCATCTTCTGGACAACCGGCAAGGGAAGAAAGCGGCTGTGATTGTCAATGGCTTAGGGCATCGTTCACCCGCACTATCAACCGGAGAAAGTCGTTTGCTATTAACTCTGGACAGTAGTACCGGCCTGGGGTATTAGTTCTTATGAAAACCACAGTATGCTATTGGTTAATATTTTTACTGTTATCTGTATCAACAATAGCAAAAACACAGAGCCAAGAAGCGCATATTCATGGGTTGGCAACGCTTACTCTGGCGCTGGAAAATAAGGCCTTGGAAATACAATTTGAGTCCCCAGCCGCGAATTTAATCGGATTTGAGCATCAAGCCAACTCACCGGAGGAAAAGCAAGCAGTAAAACAAGCAGAGGTTATATTGAAATCACCTAAGCTTTTGTTTTCGTTTGCCGGCACAAGCTGTAAAGCAATAGAAAAAACCGTAGATATATCAGGTGTTACGGACAGGGAACACGATCAGCACAAACATCATAATCACTCGAAAGACCACGATGATAGCAGCCATAGCGAAATAGCAGCTAGCTATCGCTTTAGCTGTAAAAACACCCAAGAGTTAAATTCTGTAGCTACAACACTATTTAATCAATTTCCAAGGATTGAAAAAATCAATGCCATTTGGGTGACGGAAACCCGACAGGGATCAGAATTGCTATTTCCCAATAGAAACACCATTTCTTTGAGATAAACGAAATGAAAAAAGTAAAGCACATTATCGATCATGCCGAAAAACATTGTAAGACCCATGGTTCACGCCTAACTAATAAGAGGAAACAAGTGTTATCGGGTTTACTACAGTCAGAAAAAGCGTTATCGGCCTATGAATTAATTGATATTTATAAAACCGAGTTTGGTGAAACTATTCCAGCAATGTCAATGTATCGAATTTTAGATTTTCTTCAAAACGAGCATTTGGTTCACAAGTTAAATCTGGCCAATAAGTACGTTGCGTGTTCACACATTATTTGTAATCACGACCATGCGGTACCCCAGTTTTTAATTTGTGGTCAATGCCAAAAAGTTAAAGAGATTAGTATAAATAAATCCACTATCGTGGAGCTTCAAAAAAATGTTGAGGATGCAGGTTTCGATCTCATCAGTCCACAATTAGAAATGAATTGCATATGCGAAAACTGCATGGCAAGCGCAGCTTAGAAAACTTCTTGAAATGAAAAACCTTCAGATACTTACAGATAAAGCGGCTATTGGGCTTTCTCTACTTTGCACAATACACTGCCTTGCTTTTCCTCTAATCGTCGTGTTTCTACCAAGCCTAGCGGCTTTGCAATTGAATGAAGAAATGTTTCACATATGGATGGTAGTGGCAGTGCTACCTACAAGCACTTATGCCTTAACAATGGGTTGCAGGCAGCACAAACATTATCGTCTACTTATCTCAGGCTTACCGGGTTTAGCTTGCTTAGTACTAGCTGTGATTTTAGGCGAAACGATCTTGGACGAAGCATGGGAAAAAATGCTGACTTCTCTTGGCGCAGGGATTATTGCCTATGGGCATTATAGAAACTATCGCCTATGTCAACATCAATGGAATTGTAAATGCCCTGTATATCGCAACGAGCCCTCAAAATGAAGCACGCATATTTTGAGAAGCTCAAGCAAGTATTTGATAACACTGCATTCGAAATAACCCAGGTCATTGATCAGCTTACATTTAACGATCAAGGCTTGATTCCAGTGATTACACAAGACGCTACCAGCAAAGATATACCCATGTTCGCTTGGATGAACAAAAATGCGTTACAACTTACCTTATCCACCAATCGCATGACTTACTGGTCCCGTAGCCGAAAACAACTATGGACAAAGGGCGAAACAAGTGGTCACACCCAAACACTTGTCTCCATGTCTTTCGATTGCGATGGTGATGCCATATTGTGTCAGGTCGATCAGTTAGGCACAGCCTGCCATACCGGGCGCCCCGATTGCTTTTATTTAAAAGCAGATGTTGAACGACAGCAAGTGCTTATTTCCGTGAGTGCGCCCTAACCATGCATACCATATTAATTAAACACGCTCAGGTTGTGAATGAGGGGCAGGTTATTGAAACCGATCTGAGAATCAAGGATCAACGTATAGATAAAATGGATAAAGAGATTTCAGCTTCACAGCAAGACAGTATTGTTGAGGCAAATGGACAGTATCTACTTCCAGGCATGATCGATGATCAGGTACATTTTCGCGAACCGGGATTAACCCATAAAGGCACCATTGCCAGTGAATCCCGTGCCGCCGTCGCAGGTGGTATTACAAGTTATATGGAAATGCCCAATGTCAATCCAGCGACCACATCCATTCATGCACTTGAACAAAAATATGCCATAGCCTCGCAATGCTCAGTGGCTAATTACGCATTTTATTTGGGTGCCACGGAAGATAATCTCGACCAGATCAAATTACTGGATCCGAAAATACACTGCGGCGTAAAAATCTTTATGGGCGCATCCACTGGTGACTTGTTGGTTGAAAATCCTACAGCACTAGAAGCGATTTTTCGAGAAAGTCCAGTGTTAATTGCGACGCATTGTGAAAGTGGCCCAATCATCAATAATAATCTCAAAAAAATGCGCGGCTTGGGCCATGAACCAACAATACTGGACCACCCGACAATACGGGATACGGAAGCGTGCTTTGCTTCATCTTCTTACGCAGTTAACCTGGCAAAAAAATACCGAAGTCAACTACATGTGCTGCATATCACTACAGAAAAAGAACTTAGCTTATTTGAGTCCGGCGCCATTGAAAATAAGCACATTACCGCAGAAGCCTGCGTGCACCACCTCTGGTTCAGCGATCAAGACTATTCCCGATTAGGGAATTTAATCAAGTGTAATCCAGCAATTAAATCATCAACCGATCGCGATGCATTGATACAAGCATTACACACCAACCAAATCGATATTATTGCCACTGATCACGCACCACATACACTAGAAGAAAAACAACAAGACTATAACTGCGCCCCAGCTGGTTTGCCATTAGTGGAACATGCACTGTTGAGTTTATTGGACCATGTCAAACATCAGCGACTTAGCATAGAACAAGTCGTTAGCAAAACGGCCCATAACCCAGCCTTACGTTATGCAGTAGCTGATCGCGGATTTGTTCGTGAAGGTTACTACGCCGATCTGGTTTTAGTAGATATGAACCAGATTACTCAAGTAAGCCACAAAAACACTCGTTACCATTGCGGTTGGACACCCTTCGACAATCATCAATTTTCATCGCGCATTCAAAGCACCTGGGTAAATGGTCAACAGCTGTTTAACGGTCAGCGGGTAAGCGATCAATTAGTGACGTCGCAGCGACTGGTCTTTAGCCGATAAATCAGGAGATAAATATTGTTAATGCGTACTCTACCGGATGTCACATCCGATATAAATGCTGAAACTCCGTCATCTTTGCAATGGGTGGGTATGGAAGATATTGCCGTTCCCATCTTAGTAAATGTGCAAAATGGCAGATCGCAAACGATTGTAGCGAAAACCAATGTGTATATCAGCCTGGAAACACCAAGCGCAAAAGGCATTCATATGTCGCGGCTGCATTCAGTTATTAATCAATTGGCAGAGCTTGAATGCAATAAAGAAACCATTGAGCAATTGCTGGAAGAGATAATTCATACTCAGAGGGGAATTGGCCATGAAGCCAAAATAAAACTTGCATTCGACCTGCTTCTAAAAAAGACAGCATTACTGAGTAATGAAAGTGGATACCAGTCATATCCTGTAACGATCAGTGCTGAAAAAAACAAACAAGGTTACCTCTACGAGTTTGAAATCACCATACCTTATTCCAGTACTTGCCCATGTTCTGCTTCACTGGCACAGCAATTGTATGCCAACGCAATTAATCAAACATTTCCAGATTCCACAATCGATAAGGCCACTCTTATGGAATGGGTGCAATCCCAATCCGGTTCGGTGGCCACACCGCACAGTCAACGATCTTATGCTTATATTCGACTATCCGTGGGAAGTAACGATTGGCCAGACCTGGCTTCGCTAATTTTTCAACTGGAGGAAGTTATTGGCACACCCGTACAAACGGCAGTCAAGCGAAGTGATGAACAAGAATTCGCGAGGTTAAATGCAGCCAACCTTATGTTTTGTGAAGATGCCGCTAGGCGTATAAAAAAATACTTAAAGCAAATGCATTACATAAATGACTATTGGTTTAAAGTAGAGCATCAAGAAAGCCTACATGCCCATAACGCTGTAGTAATAGATCGGAAAGAGCTGGATTCCATTTAATATGTAACAAGAAAAACCAATGGCAAAACCTATGATCCCTCAGAGTTATGAAGAATGGCGTCACTGTATTGTTGTTGAGTGCGGCCTGGAATTAACGCCAAGCTTTATAGAAGAACGAATATCTTCACTACAAAATAACAACGAATATCACACCCAGCAATTTGTTCGGCTATATGGTCAGCTGCACCATCAAAAAGTGCTCAACTGGTTTATGCAAGCGCGAGAGATGGTGTAATCATAGCGGGGCAGCCGTTTCTATTGGCGCACGCACGTCGATTGCACATCGTTCCATTGTTCATAGGCCATGGTTCATAGGCCATGCAAAAACGGAAGCCAGTGTATTTGGCTATAACTTAACACCTGATGCACTGGCAGAATTCGAACTGGATGACTGCATGGAAAGCCGTGTGAAAATTATCTCCGAGAATATTCATGACGAATAAGAAGCACAGCTAATGAAAGGTATTCTTACCGATATTTAAAATACGCAACTACAACCCTACTCTGTATAGTCTTCAAAATATTGCATTTTCAAAGAATACGCTGCCGTGGCCAGTTCATTCTCGGTTAATGAAGTCTTTAATATACCTGAAACCCAAAACGGATCGTACAAGGCCTCAAGTTTTAAGCCCTTGGGATATTCAACAAATACGATTTGGTTCGGCGGTGGTGGCGGCACATGGATACAGGCACCGAAAAACGGCACTAAGAAAAACTGTGTAATGGTTTGCTCATCGTCAAATTCTAAGGGCACAATAAAACCGGGAATTCGAATCGCCTGACCATCCATTTCGGAAATCACACGTGTCGACACCAGCGCTTGCTGGTAGCGGTCATCTCTGGCTGCCGCAATGGCATTTTGAATTTGGCTGCTGATCTGATCTTCAGCAGAACCGTCTTCAACATCGGTGATATAACTCGGCGGGTTTAATATCGCATCCAGATCTTCCTTGGGCATCAGGTCAGTCCACTCAACCGTCTTGAACGCAGACTTTGGTAGCTTTTTCGTGGGCTCAGAGTGAGAAGGTTTCTTTTCTTTTTCACTCAGATTCTCAGAAGCTTCACGAGTAACGATTACTTCTGATTTAAGGTCACCAACATATTGCTTGGTTGTTTCACTCTTACCACAGGCACTTAGCAAAAATATCAACAATAGCCCAAAGATTATTTTGCGTAAATTAACCATATTTAACACTTCATTAAGATATTTTAAGTCTCTCAACAAAATGATACATTGTAACATTTGCGGCTGGCAACTTATTCTAATAAGCCCTCTATAAGAAAACTGTTGACCAAATTATGACCATTAGTCTTAGCCATGTTCATTTCTCCTATCCTGATACCCCGGATAAGCCGGTGCTCAATATCCCAAGTTGGTCAGTAACATCACAAGAACATGTTTTTGTTCACGGTCCCTCCGGCTGTGGAAAATCCACCTTACTCAATCTGCTCAGCGGCATGCTCGCGCCCTCAGAGGGAGAAGTCACTGTACTGGGCAAGCGCTTGGATAACATGAGTCACCGCCAACGCGACCAGTTCCGAGCCAATCATATTGGCTACGTGTTTCAACAGTTCAATCTGATCCCCTATTTAAATGCGGTAGAAAATATTCAGTTAGCCACCCATTTTTCCAGAACTAAAAGAACGAGTGTAAAACAAGAAATAGAAGAACTTTTGACAAAGTTAAACATATCGCCCGATGACTCGACCAAACAGACCGCCAAACTCAGTATCGGGCAACAGCAACGCGTGGCAATTGCACGAGCCCTGATCAATAAGCCCGAGCTACTAATTGCGGACGAACCCACTTCGTCACTTGATCAGCATAACCGTGATAATTTTATGTCCGTGTTGATGTCATTAGTCAGCGCTTATAACATCACACTAATCTTCGTCAGTCACGATATGTCGTTGTCCCACTATTTCGAACGTATTGACGCCTTGTCTGATATCAGCCGTTTGGGTGGTAAACACTGATGTTTTTGAGACTCGCTTTGAAGAGTTTGCTCAATCGTCGCGGCTCGGTACTTCTCACATTGATGGCCATGACCGTCAGTGTAAGTGTGTTATTGGCCGTAGAACACATTCGGCATCAAGCCAAGGAAAGTTTTGCCAACACCGTTTCTGGTGTTGACCTTATTGTCGGCGCCCGGACTGGTAGCCTTAACTTGTTGCTGTATTCGGTTTTTCGTATCGGTTCTCCCACGAATAATATTGCTTGGGAATCTTTTGAAGATATTGCTTCAAATCCACAGGTGAAATGGGCCATCCCCATCACCCTTGGCGATTCACACAAGGGTTATCGCGTGATGGGCACGACGCAGGATTATTTCGAGTTCTTCAGTTACGGTAATCAACACAAGCTAAGTTTTGATAAAGGCCACGCCTTCAAGCAAGTTTTTGATGTTGTCATCGGTTCTGGTATTGCCAAAACACTCGGTTATTCGTTGGGAGAGGAGCTTATCTTGTCACACGGTATCGCCAGCACCAGTTTCAGCCTCCACGATGATCGCCCATTTAATGTCGTGGGTATTTTAGAACCTACGGGAACGCCGATTGATCAAACACTACATGTCAGCTTGGAAGGAATCGAAGCCATTCACATTGACTGGAAAAACGGTGTCAAGATACCTAGCAGTCACATCACCACTGATCAGATCGAAGCGCTGGAACTCAAGCCTAAAACCATTACCGCTTTTATGCTCGGTCTCAAGTCACGGATGACGACGTTTCGTGTTCAGCGAGATATTAACCAATATATGAAAGAACCGATGCTAGCCATCTTACCCGGTGTTGCGTTGTCAGAGCTTTGGCAAATAATGAGCATTTTAGAAAACACGCTGCTTCTAGTCGCTGTACTGGTATTTATTGCCGCATTATTGGGGCTGAGTGCAATGTTACTGTCTTCCATCCGCGATCGCAGCCGTGAAATTCAACTGCTCAGAGTTATCGGTGCACCGCCCAGCTTTTTATTTTTATTCATCGAACTGGAGGCAGTGATTATTACACTCTCCAGCATTGTTTTAGGTGCGGGGTTATTGTCTGCCTGCTTGATTACCGCACAAGACTTTTTAATCTCCCGCTTTGGCTTGAATATCGGCACCAATATATTATCTGAAAGTACCCTATATTTCGCCTTTAGTATGCTCGCCGCGGCAATCGTGGCTGCGGCAATTCCCTCTTTAAGTGCATATTCGAGGGCGAAGAGTATTCAGGGCTGACTGCGTAAGAGCTATTGACCATGGCGCTCCCAAAATTGCTGAGGTGCAATGATGCCAAGTAATCTTAGCAGCGTGCAATTGAAAACATAAAGCCTTAATCAGCGCGCGCTTTTTGCGCGTCCTTGCTGGTGCTGTTTGCTATGTAAATTCACTCACTTTTATTTAAAAAGCTAGATCCTAACTAGAGAAACATCACAGTTAGCATTGTTTGCAACGCCAGTTGCTGTAGATCCAATCAGAGAACGGACCCCCTTCTTAGAGTGAGTGCCAAGGATAATTAAATCTGCCTGCTTTTTCTCAGCCACATTGCAAATCACCTCATAGGGCTTACCAACTTTCAGCACCCTATTCTTTTTTGAGACACCAAACTCAGACAAGATGTTATTGAATTCTGGTATTGCTTTCTCCTTCAGTTCTTTTTGGTAATCCTTCGGAAGAAGGGCGTAAGGCAAGACATTAACGACTATCAACTTGCCACCAAACTTACTTGCGACCTCTTGCGCTTTAGAAAGCACCTTCTTTCCTTCTTGGCCAACTTCAATCGCGCAAATAATAGTTTTATACATTTTATCTCCTTTACCATTTTATCGACTATGCAGGATATTAACCTTATTATTTTTGCTTAACATTTGCATTTGTGGCATTTTGCCATTGCTGTTTTTTAAGCAACGACAAAAATGTCCAACAACACGCTTTTGTTAGCTGCTGCTACGCCCACTTAAGCTTTAACTCTCGATGCGCCGCTGCACAATCCCGTA
>JANQMK010000206.1 GCA_028280085.1 Pseudomonadales bacterium | reverse complement strand
CACACCCTTGGGTAATCCTAGAAGGGTAGCGGTGGGTTTAGATCAGACCCGTTTAGCGATGTTGCTTGCGGTGCTGCATCGACACGGCGGTTTAATGGTGGGCGACCAGGATGTATTCGTTAATGTTGTTGGGGGTGTTAAAGTAGTAGAAACCAGCGCTGACTTAGCCTTGCTTCTCGCCGTTGTTTCTAGTTTTCGTGATAATGCCTTGCCGCAGGATTTGGTGGTATTTGGCGAAGTTGGGCTAGCGGGAGAGATTAGGCCAGTGCCATCAGGCCAAGAGCGACTGCGTGAAGCCGCCAAACATGGTTTTAAACGTGCTATTGTACCCAAGGCCAACGTACCCAAGTCTGGGATTGACGGTATGGAAATAGTCGGAATAGAAAAGTTAAGTGAAGCGCTAAACGCAATTTAACCTAAGGTGCTTTAACCCAAGGAACTTTAACCCAAGGCGCTTAGTTCTCTCTCTAAGATTTCCTCACTACCCATATTTAATTCAATCAAGCGCCGCAAATGAGAAATGCTGTCGATATCAATTTTGTCGCAAAAAAAGCCAACATGATTGTTTTCTGAATGAGCGTAGGTTACTTGCATATTGATCTTTGCGGTAGGGTTAAGATGAATAACGACGTCAAATGAACCTGTCGGGTTGTCTGGCCATTCTGGGGGTTGACTCACTAATAGCCCTTTCAGTGATAGGTCAATAAGCCTTTCCTTCCAGCACATGTCATCTTGCTTAATTTCAGCTAATGCATCAAATGGGATGCGTGTAAATTTACGTTTTTCTTCTTGCGGCATTTTAGGTTCCTTAATGGATGGTTCCATAGTAGTCAGTTGACTGACTGTTACCACTTGTTACAGCGCGCCTTGCCTTATTTTTACCAGCCAGCTTTCTTTACAATATAGCGTCCGCGGTCTGAATCGCCAACTGTCTAGAGCACCTGATCGTTAGAACGACTATGGCTAGAGTGACTGTGGTTAGAGTGGCTATGGATTGTGGCGCCACGGGTTACGACTTAAGCTAGCTTTTTATATTTCACGCGGGTTGGTTGGTTATCACCAAGGCGTTTTTTTCTGTCAGCCTCATAATCGGTGTAGTTACCTTCATGAAAGATCACTTGACTGTCGCCTTCGTAGGCAAGTATGTGGGTGGCAACTCGGTCCAAGAACCAACGGTCATGGGATATCACCAGTACACAACCAGGAAAGGCTAAAATTGCCTCTTCTAACGCCCGTAGGGTTTCAACGTCAATGTCGTTAGTCGGCTCATCTAAGAGCAAAACGTTTGCGCCCTGCTTCAGTAGTTTCGCCAAGTGTAGTCGATTGCGTTCACCGCCAGAGAGGTTTTTTACTAAACGCTGCTGATCTGCACCGCGGAAGTTAAACCGTCCAGCGTAGGCTCGAGAGTTAATAGTATAATTGCCAATGGTTATATTATCTAAACCGTCAGATATCTCTTGCCAGACTGTTTTTTCTCCTTCTAGGCTATCGCGGGATTGATCGACATAGGCGAGTTTCACCGTTTCACCTATTCGAATCGTACCACTATCGGGTTGTTCTTTGCCGGCGATGAGATTGAACAGAGTAGATTTGCCAGCGCCGTTGCCGCCGATGATACCGACAATGCTACCTTTTGGGATAGCAAAACTTAGCTCGTTGAAGAGTACTTTGTCGTTATAAGATTTACATACGTTATCTAGTTCTATAACTAAATCCCCTAACCGTGGTCCAGGAGGTACGTATAATTCATTGGTTTCGTTGCGGCTTTGGAACTCTTGCGAATTCATCTCATCAAAGCGCTGCAGGCGAGCCTTGTTTTTAGCCTGTCTGCCTTTTGGATTTGAGCGTACCCACTCCAGTTCAGCTTTAATGGCTTGTTGTCTCGATTGCTGTTGTTTTTCTTCTTGTGCCAGTCGTTGCTCTTTGGCATTGAGCCAATCAGAATAGTTGCCTTCATAAGGGATACCGCGACCTCGGTCTAGTTCTAAAATCCAGCCGGCAGCATTGTCGAGAAAATAGCGGTCATGGGTGATAGCGACCACTGTGCCAGGGTATTCATGGAGGAAGCGCTCTAACCAGCCAACACTTTCCGCATCTAAATGGTTAGTCGGCTCATCGAGTAACAGCATGTCGGGTTTGGACAAGAGTAGTCGACAAAGTGCAACTCGGCGTTTTTCACCACCAGATAGGCTGTCGACTTTGGCCTCCCACGGTGGTAGACGCAAGGCATCTGCAGCAATATCCATGGTGCGCTCAATTTCCCATCCATTGTCAGCGTCAATTTTTGTTTGTAACTCGCCTTGTTGCTCAAGCAGTGTGTTCATTTCATCGGGATCAAGATCAGGATCGGCGAAGCGGTCGCTAATGGAGTTGAACGCATTCAAGTTAGCAATGGTTTCACCGAGGCCATCTTCTACATTGCCTCGTACATTTTTGCTTGTGTCCAATTCTGGTTCTTGTGGCAGATAGCCGACGCGAATGCTGGGTTGAGGGCGTGCCTCTCCTTCATAGTCCTTGTCAATGCCGGCCATAATTTTCAGTAATGAGGATTTGCCCGCACCGTTGAGCCCCAACACGCCAATTTTGGCACCGGGGAAAAAAGACAATGAAATGTCTTTTAAGATCTCTCTTTTGGGTGGAACAATTTTGCCGACGCGATTCATTGTGTACACATATTGGGCCATAGCTGGAGTTACCTTATCCAAGTGTATTGTGCTTTTAGTCGAATTTGTTATGAGTTAAGCGGAAAACTACCGAAGTTTTTCTAGTAGATCAATGGCATGAATTTTTGCTCAATTAATGTCCGTTTATATACCTATTAATGTAAGGCAAAAATGCGCTAAATAACGGATTCCACTAAGCACAAGGAGAATGCTGGGCGCCACAAAAATACCAATTTAGTAAAGGCGATTAGCTAAGCCAAATTGGTGAAATCGCTCTATACTTATTCAATAATTTCAGTGATTTCACCTGTAGTATTGATATCGTCGGCTGATGCATTCACATTTTTTAGAAAACGTAGAATCCTTACTTTGCACGTTGGCCGAAGGCGTTGTTGTTACTGGGCGTGATCATAAAATCCAATTGATGAACTCACCCGCGGAAAACCTACTGGGTTGTGATCGCCGTCTTGCCGTTGGATTGGATTGGAGTGACTTGTTAACAGAGGCTTCCTTACCTTTTATTGAGGAGGAAACAAAAGGCCTGTTGCATCATGCCAAGGGTGTTGTCAGTGTTGCGACACCCTGTGATGTTCAGGTTAAACTGGGTGACGAGTTTGTTGAGCTACAAATGGGGGGCACGCCGCTTTATACCGATGGCCGTGTTATGCCTGCCGGCATTTTATGGCATGTGAGGTCGAGATCTAACGGTGATGGAGCGCCATCTATTGCTCCGGCCGTGGAAGAGTCAACCCATCAACGAGTAGGTTTGTTTCAACAAGCGTTTAATCGCTCTCCGGTTCCTCAGTGTATGATTGAATCTAAAGGCTTGCGCCAGCTGTTGACCGACAGAGGTATCAAAGGTGAAGACGCTCTTAAGCAAGCTGTCGAGGATGATTCAGAGCTGGTCAGTGAACTCAGGCATAGCCTGAGTGTGCCTGCGGCTAATATGTCAATGGCAACACTATTTGCCGCGAGAGACGATACTCATCTAATACAACGTTTTATGCAGCAGATAGATAATGAATTTGTTGTACAGATTTCTATTTTGTTTACGGTTGTTGCACCAAGCTCGGTTACGTCTGATTTTCAATTAGAATTGACGGCTTTCGACAGCTCTAAAAAATTAGTCAAGGTTAAGGCAACTCTACCATCTCAGGATTCCGTAGAAGACGGCATTTTATTGAGCTTTGTTGATGATTATGAATTTGAGTCTGATGATCGAGGTTATATTGATTGCAATTTTGAGTGGTTTCGTTTGCTTGAAAAGATTCCCTATTACGTTAGCGTGTTTGAGGTAAAGAGCTGGCGCCGACTCTATGAAAATGCCCCCATGGGTACTTATCTTGGATACAGTATCGAGGAAATCAATCACTCTAAAAGTGATCACTGGTATCAGATTTTACATCCTGTCGAGCGAGAAAATAGAAGTATCTATAAAGAAATGTACGCAAAAATGCGTAATGGCGAGTCCTATGAGACGGTTCTGCGATTTTTGCATAAAAATGGCGCTTGGCACTTTATTTGTTTTAAATCGACTGGCCTAGAATATGATGATAAAGGTAGGCCAATAACAGCGGTTGGTATCGCGCAAGATATTACTACCGAGATGATGGCGCAGCGCAAGCTTGCGGGGCAAGAACAACGCTATCGTTTGTTGGCGACAAATATTACTGATGTGCTTTGGTCTTCAGATGAGGACTTCAATATCAACTATGTTACGCCTTCCATTGAACAGGTGCTGGGGTACACCGCTAAAGAGGTGTTAGCTTGCGGTAATGAAGGGATTTTTCACAATGAGCCGTTAAAGGACTTGGAACAATTTCTTAAGAGTCAGTTGCATGCCTTGATTATTAAATCAAGGCGAGGGGTGCCAAGGGAATATATTAAAGACTATCGTCACACCCGATTTGTGCCGGTAAATCACAAATCGGGTAAATTGGTCTGGTTAGAAATTCAAGCTTCGCCGCTTGTAACTGAGAAAAATACCATAAAAGGCATGTTGTGCATTAGTCGTGACATTACGATGCGCAAAAAAAATGAAGATGAGCTTATTATGGCAGCTAAAGTATTTCAGAATGGCTTGGCTGCTACTGTTATCACCAATCCGGATGGTGTGGCTATCCAAATCAACAGGGCTTATACGCGTATTACCGGATACACTTCAGTAGAGATTTTAGATAACAAGCCCCTTGCTGTTTTAGATACAGAGGCTCAAGCGGAAAAGTATCGTCGCATTCTGTATAAAGTAAAGAAAACTGGCTATTGGGAAGGTGAAATTGTTCTTCGAAGAAAGAATGGCGAGCAATTTCCTTCTTGGATGGCAGTCACTGAAGTGACTAATGATGACAATGGTGTGGTTGGTTATATCACTACATTTACCGATATTACCGAACGTAAAATTAGTGAAGAACGAATACATAAGCTTGCCTATTTTGATTTACTGACAGGTTTGCCTAATAGAAGCCTATTTAGTGATAGGCTTGATCAAGCGTTGCAGCACGCCATTCGAAGCAAAGAGTATGTCGCTCTATTGTTTTTAGATTTAGACCGGTTTAAGGCAATTAATGACACTATGGGCCACAGTGTTGGCGATCAGTTATTGCGAGTTGCCTCGCGGCGTTTGCTTGATAGTGTCAGACGCGAAGATACCGTTGCCCGGATGGGTGGAGATGAATTTACGGTGATTCTTGGCGGCTTGCAAAGCAGGCATAAAGCGGTTAATGCCGCAGCCCATGTTGCTCATAAAGTAATGCGAGAGCTATCTCGCCCGTTTGTGCTGGAAGATAAAGAAACGTTTATTGGTACAAGTATTGGTATCTCATTTTTCCCGGTTGATGCTGAAGATCCAGCTGCACTATTGCAGAAGGCTGACACCGCTATGTATCATGCTAAAGCCATGGGTAAGAATAACTATCAATTTTATGCTGAGGCGATGACTGAGACAGCGTTGGCTCGCCTTGAAATTGAAAGTTGCTTGCATACTGCATTAGAAAACGACGAATTTCATATCGCATATCAGCCGATTGTTAGCACTAATGAGCAGCAGATTGTTGGTGTGGAAGCGCTGTTGCGTTGGAGCCGTCAAGGCGATCGACTGGTTTCTCCTACGGAATTTATTCCCATTGCAGAAGAGGCCGGTCTGATTGTTGATATTGGTGGATGGGTGCTAGAGAGTGCTTGTCATCAAGTGGCAATGTGGGAAGCGCAAGGCTACCTGGTAGGTCGAGTTGCTGTTAATGTATCGCCAAAACAATTTAGCCAAGGTATTATCATTGAGCAATTAAAAAAGGCAATTAGAGTTAGTGGCGTCAAGCCAGACCAAATTGAGATAGAAGTCACGGAAGGTATCCTCATGGGCGATCAACAAAATACGCTTGATACCATGAGTCAGTTGCAAAAAATGGGTGTTCGTATTTCCATAGACGACTTTGGTACCGGCTATTCATCATTGTCCTATTTGCGCCAATTTCCCATTCATAATCTTAAGATTGATCGTAGCTTTATTCATGGAATACCAGGGCATGCCCAGGATGAGAGTTTGGTTGAAGCTATTGTCGCCATGGCGAATGCACTACATTTGAATGTTATTGCTGAAGGGGTAGAAGGTGCAGAGCAATTTGAGTTTGTAAAGAGCTTAGGCTGCGGTGAAGTACAAGGGTATTTCCTCGGCCGACCGCAAAGTGCTAACGAGGTGACCAGCTATTTCAACACGGCAAAGTAGCGCTTCAATAAATTTTTAGCATTACTCTCACTTTTTTCTCCTAGTCGTATTTTCTAATTGATAGCTCTGTTTGTATGGAATTTGTGCTTATTGATGGGGCTGATGTTAGCTGCGGTGCACCATATGAGCGGTGGTATTTTTAGGGTACAATGCAACGTTTTCTGAGTGGATAACTGGATTATTAGCATTGGATGGTGGAACCGCATGTTGAGTAAAGATATGACGATAGCTGAGTTTGATACTGAGCTGTGGCAGGCAATCGAAAGTGAAGGCCGACGCCAAGAAGAGCACATAGAACTGATTGCTTCGGAAAACTATACCAGTCCTCGTGTTATGCAGGCACAAGGTTCTGTTTTGACTAATAAGTACGCAGAGGGTTATCCGGGCAAGCGGTATTATGGCGGTTGTGATTATGTTGATGTGGTAGAAGCTTTAGCTATTGAGCGCGCGAAACAGTTGTTTGGCGCTGATTTTGCCAATGTACAGCCCCATTCAGGTTCTCAGGCCAATGCTGCAGCTTATATGGCGATGCTAAAACCAGGCGATACCATTTTAGGTATGAGCCTTGATCACGGCGGCCACTTGACCCATGGTGCGGCGGTGAATTTCTCTGGGCGTATCTATCATGCTGTGCAATACGGCCTAAATCCTGCAACGGGCGAGATTGATTATCAACAGGTCGCTGAGTTGGCGCAAGCTCATAAGCCCCAACTTATTGTCGCTGGTTTTTCAGCATACTCTCGTCAGGTGGATTGGCAAAAATTTCGTGAAGTAGCGGACAGCGTTGGCGCATATTTCATGGTGGATATGGCTCACGTTGCAGGTCTTGTTGCGGCTGGCGTATATTCCAACCCGGTGCCCTATGCTGATGTCGTTACGTCTACTACGCACAAAACTCTGGGTGGCCCACGTGGTGGTATCATTCTAGCAAAGGCTAATCAGGACTTGGAGAAAAAGCTTAATTTTGCCGTCTTCCCCGAAAGCCAAGGTGGCCCAATGATGCATGTCATTGCAGCCAAAGCGGTTTGCT
>JANQMK010000200.1 GCA_028280085.1 Pseudomonadales bacterium | reverse complement strand
ATTACTACTATCGTGGTAAACAAAAACTAGCATAATTTGGCCACGTCGCGCGTCTTCAATGGAAGTAAATACCAGTTACAATTGAAGGAAGACGCATATGTCAGTAACGCGATATGGATATCATCAGGCAACGCTAAACTCCTCATTGGTAATCAGTGGTTTGCATAAACGGACACATTTTTTGCGCGCTATTGCCAGAATTTTGCTGCTGGTCTGTCCGTTAGTTTGGTATGCGCCAGTTGCATACAGCATTAATACTGGTAAGCCTCAACATGAAATAGCTGACCTAAAGACAGCAGTGCGTCTGTTGGGCGCGGATTTAAAGCTATTAAGGGACCGTGTATTGCAGATCAGGCAGTTATTGAATCAAAAAATGATTGATTGGCAACAAGTATCTGAATTAAAGCAGGCAGTCATTTCTCAAGTAGCCATAATTAAAGAGCATGACATCATTGTTCGTAAAACATTGGCGGCTGATCTAAATCGTATAGCAGCGTCCCAATTGCCGGCAATAAATGCCAAAAGGCGAGAGGCATCTATTCGACAGTATACGGCGAAGATAGAATCGATTTATACCGAGCTTGGCATATTGGAGAATCTATCCAACCATAAAGAACCGTTAGAAAAAAGTCTCAGTTCTTTAACGGCTCAGCTAAAAGACCGATTTGAACGCACGAACCAAAGCTATGGTAATGATCTGGATATTGTCAGTCCGCCGCCGAGAGACATTTTGTTGACGCAAGGTGAAATTGAGGCTCTCATCGGTCAGTCGGGTGACCCCAATCTGCCTGATAGTGCCTACCTAACGGTTGACGCAGCGACTCAGACGAGTCCGGCATTAGAAGATTTAGTGGCTAGTCTTGGCGGTAGTCCGATTGAGCTCTACAACTGGGTTTATAATAATATCCGCTGGCTACCCAGTTATGGGGTTATGCAAGGTGCAGACTACACCTATCAGGCCCGACAAGGTAATGCGTTTGATACCGCGAGTTTGTTGATTAGTCTCTATCGTATAGCAGGTATTCCTGCTCGCTATAACTATGGTTCTGTCGCCATACCCATAGCCCAAGCGCAAAACTGGGTTGGCGATGTTGAGCATTCTGAATCGGTAGCCGCTTTAATGAGCCAGGGTAAGATTCCGCAGCGCCGTTTTGCCAGAACTGGCGCAGTAGAAGAAATAGAGTTTGAGCATGTATGGGTGCAAGTCAAGATTGACAACGAATGGATTGACGTAGACCCTAGCTTTAAGCAGTACGATTATAAAGATGGCATTGATTTGCGGCAAGCAGTGCCGTTTGATGAAGCGGCATTCTTAAATCAGATTGAACAGCTCGGTGTGCACAATCAAGAGGAAGGGTGGTTACAAGGAATTGATGATAGTGCCGTTAAAGATGCGCTGAGTCAGTATGAAGAACAGGTGGAGTCCTTTTTAGTAAATAACCACTCTGGGAGCTTGGTGGGCGATATTATAGGTACTCAGACGATTATTGAAAGTACGGCGGCTTCACTCAATGAGGTATCGCTGCCTTATGTGAGGACGTTGGCGAGCCAAGTGACTCCCAATCTACCTGAGGCTTTGTTTTACCGTTTTAAACTTCAAATAGGTAGCGTGGTAGGTGGAGGGCTGATACCCGAAACTTGGGGGAGTGTCTTAGCCGAGTTGGATGATGTGACACCTAATTTGGTAGGCAAGCAAATCAACGTGTCTTTTCAACCGGCTACGGATGAAGATGAACAAATATTATTGAACCTCGTGCCTGAAGATATTCAGAGTGTGGAGGACTTTCCCGAATCTTATCCTGCCGGTACTATAAATATGGTTGGACAAATTACCGTTGATGGGGAGGTCGTAGCGAATACATCGGCGATAACGCTAGGTCAGATTTTGATGACACGTACTGGTTTTACTATGCCAGGCCAAAACTGGCGGTTTAAACAGAACAACGTGGTAGGAGGAGAATATCATGCGGTAGGCATCGATATGCAGGGAATAAGTCCAGAACAACTCGATCTTTTGGCAAGTCGATTAGAGGCTACGCGGCAACGTATCCTCAATAGTGGGATAGAAAATGTTACCAAACATGATGCAGTTGGAGGGCAGCTGCAATCGGTTATTCAGCTATACTTAGCTAACACTCATCTCTTCGATAAATTTTTTGCACAGGCTTCAGATACTGTCTATTATCGTATGCCGTCTTTTGGCTCCGTTGCTTTAACCTCGGAAGTTGACTTTTTGTTTGGTACTCCCAGTAATATGAGTTTTAAAGGACTTGTTATTGACATCGACCAGCTGGGTTTAAATAGCGAATCAAAAAATAATTGCCATAAAAATTGGCTGACGTTTAATAGGAATAGTGGTGCAAGGAGTAGTTCTTTTGAGCATCAAATATTTGAACAACTGCTTTCTACAGAACAAAATCCCCTGCAGGCAACCAGTACCATGAGTGCAATAGCAAATGCGATGGTAGAAGGCCAAAGAACCTATAAGCTAACCCAGTCTAATCAAGACCAACTGGCAAGTATTACAATTGATGATTCTTCAAGACAAGAAATCATACAAGCACTGAATTTGGGATTTGAGGTGGTAGCCCACGAAGAGCCAATTAGCTTAAATGGATGGGCGGGAAGTGGATATAGTATCGTTGATCTTGAAAATGGAACTGGTGTTTATAAGATTTCTGGTGGCTTTAATGGTGCGGCCGTCGCTCTTACGACGAGTAATTTTTCTTTACCTTGCGTTTCATTTAGCGGTTTAGTAGGAAAATTAGCCGATATTCCACAAGCTATGGTGTTATCTTTAACAAGCTGTCTAAACGCGTTACTAGATGACTTTATCGTGATATTGAGTGAGGAAATAGCAAATAGCAATTGTCTGTTTGAAACACAAAAAAATGATTTAATAGATGGGTTATATGCTATTAGAACAGCAGCGGCTATAGGCTCGCTTCCAGGTAGTCCGGCTTTAACAGCTGGTGCAAGTCTGGGTGTTTGGATGATATATATGTATGCCGCGCGTCATGTACAGATTAACGAAGGTCTTGGAAGTTGTCCTGGTTTATAGCGTATTAAGTCCGGTTAATGGGGGAATTACCTGTCTTATTAACTAATTGAATGCTAAAAAGCACCCGTAGGACTGGTGGATAAGCCTAGTCAATCACAGGTTTGATTATGTATTAGACCCTCTCCAATTTTTAACGCGAGCTCATTTAGTTGTTCACAGGGGATGTTGGGGTTATGACTAAGATCTACGCGTTCCAAATTAGGTAATAGCAGTAAAGAAGAAATATCAGTTAGGTTATTATTGTCAAGATAGATAAAAGCCAGCTCAGTATGATTACGCGAAAGATGCAGTGTAGAAATGTCGGTTAAGTTGTTACTGCTCAGATTAAGAGTAACTAGTCTTGTATGGTCGCTTGAAAGGTATAGCGTCTTCAACCCCAAACGTCTTAGATCCAGATTTACTAATTGAGTATTTTTCGACAGATTCAGTCCATGCGGAAAAGATAAGGGCTCACTGGAGAATGTAAACATCTGCAAATCGGTTAAACCTGTCAATGAGCTTACAAATTTAGCTGGCTTGGGTTCTGGACTGAATATTAAGTTCAGGCGAGTCAACGAAGGTAGTTGCTCTAGGCCCGTTAAGGTTTGAATGGCAGGGATATACTCATCTGGAAGGTTAGAATCTTCTAACGAACTGAGTAACCAAAAATCCAAATAGGTCACCTCTAGCAGCTCTGTCCAACCGTTTTGCAAAGCGTGCGCTTGAATGAGTCCCCTTAAGTCTTTATCGGCCACTGGCAGGTTGTCGATCACGTTATCAAAACACATGATCTGAGCTGGAAGGATAATTTCAGTAAACCCTATCAGTTGAGGCTCGCCCAAGTAGCTGCCTACGCATTCTTGACCATCGGGTGCTGAAACAAAGTCGATATATCCATGCGCGCTAGCAAAGCTTACGTCAATTGGTGGTATGAAATCGAGAAATCCGAAGAGCCAAAATACCGTTTCGACAGATACGGTATTAGATTCAGAGGTAGGTTCAGGCGCTGTATAAGACTTAGATGCCAGTAGGTTACGTCGCTGCCGAAAAGTAATGGCTTCATTATGGCCGCTGACAACCATTTTACCTGGGAACTGACTCGGTGGTATTGAAAGTTCATCGCAAGCTGCTAGGGCGATACCGGTTGTTATCACGATACAGCATTTCTTGAATTGACTCATTTGAAAGTCCTTATTTATGAAAAATATCTTCGCTTTGATTATGCTTCCATAAAAAAGTGCTATCTCGATCAATAACTTCAGTAGGTCATTGACACCATTTTGAACGAATGAAAGATCAAATAAAAAAGATAATTCAGCTGCGTTAACATGCTCGGCTGAGAGGTTCGACCGTTACATGTATCATAATAGAGACATTCCCCCCAACCAATCGACAACCTTTACGGCAGTTTAACCCGCCAAGGTTCTTTCCCATGGATGCTATCTTGGATGCGAAAATAGAGAACATCATCTATAACAGTTAAATGTGAAGGAAAGCCAGAAGTTGTGCCCGGTAGATCGGTCATTCTCTTTAAACTGAGGTCGGATTCCACGAGCCAAAGTTCTGGGCCCCATATCGAATCAGCGGGGAAGATCAGCTTATTTTTATACGGTATAATAGGGAAAAAAGGGTCTAGCGTCGACGATTCATCGTTAACGGCGCGGGGAATGAGTGACGATGGGTCGATAACGTATAGCTGATCGCCTTCGCAATAGCTGAGTCCTCGGGTTCGGGTACAACTTATATGGTGGAACTTGCCTAAGGAGATGTCAGTAAGATGCTGCTTTTCTGCAGCCGGGTTGGTCAGGTCGAGGGTATAGAAATGGGCGGTGCGTACTGCTGTATCTACATCTTTAACTGTCTGCCAGCCGAGTAATGTGGTGCCAAATGCTAACGCTGAATCGAGTCCTTTTAATTCTGTCATGGTTGTTTCTGTCGCTTTCTTGTCAACTCGTAATACAGCTCCCTGTGCTATGGCGCTTGGTATTCCTGCCGCGGGATCGGCGGGTATGATTCGCCTGGCCCCAAAAAATAGCTCTGTGTCTGTTGCCGTTGCGAAATCCCATAGTAACAGTGGCGGGGTAAGGACTGAGGGGTCAAAGGAAAACTCAAGTACAAGTTGTTGACTCTCTTGATCGTAACGCCATAGGTCTCGGATGCTGCGCTGAGTCTCTTCTAATTGTTGGCGGTGCGTCAAAAAATATAGATCGTCCGAATCTTCTAATACCCGCTCTACTTTCGTATAGCTTGTTGTATCCAACAACAATGTAACCGAAATATTAGATAAATCAATCCGAGAAATACCGTCAGACGACAATGCGATGAGGTCATCCTTAAATTCTATTAACTGACGATGTATGAACGATAAATTTTCTATTAGCGTACTATTTTTTTCGCTGACTTCCCATAGTGATATGTTGCTAACGGTTTCGATGTTGTTGCCAGCAAATGACGTTCTTTCGTCAGCAGTATTTGTAGTCAGTAGATATTTAAGGGTATCACTATCAGATAACCAAACGATGTTAGAGCCGATAGGCGTTTGCAGTGTGGGCCCGAAAGGGTTATGGATGGAATAAGCACCGGTGGTTTCGCCGTTTAGGCTTTGGCATTCAAAAACATCTAGTACACTACGATAACCTTCACTTAGCGCATGTGATAGTGTCTCCGTCGTTGCGAAGATATCAATGGTGTTATCATTGTTTGCCGATAGGTGCCTACTAACTGTATCGAGCTGTCCAGTTTGTAAATTTAGCCGTTTAATGTCGATGTAAGATAACGAAAAACCACTTAGGTCATAGGTATGAATACATGATAGGGAGCCACTTTTTTCCATGTGGGCCGCAAAATAGAGATGGTTTTCGTGCTTGAAAAAACCATATGGCTCGCTGCCATAAGTTTGAGTTACAGTATTAATAGAAGTATTTACCATTTCTACTGGTATCTGTTCGTCATTGATGTCACCTATCATGATGGCCTGATCAGATAGCGCTGGTATGTTGATAGTGCGTGCAGGCTCAATCGGGGGAATATCGCCATTATCTTCTTCAGGAGATTCAATGAGTGAGTTTTTTTCATCGCTTGCTGGGGCCGTGTCGCTGTTGTTATCGCAACTCATTAGCAGAAATGGTATGAGAAGGACAAACAGAGGCCGTCTTTTTAGCAATAGTTTATTCATAAATCATTGATTTATAATTGTTTATTTGAGAGTCGAGCGATGAATATATCGTGAACGTTTGCGCTCGTCAATATATAACCTAAGTGATAGGTTACGTAATGTTTTATTAAAGGGAGCAAAAGATTACTATAAGCTAGCTTGTTGGTTAGTCAGAATTCACTGCTCTATCTATAGACCTGCCCTATAGACTTGCCCGGACACTATTCCTTAATTCCAGAATTCTTTAATTTCTTAGTGACGACAAAAGGGCACGACGAGCACGACAGACCAATTTTATGAGCATAATGAACTACTTGCTGCGGTAAACAAAAGCTGACTATTTGTATATCGTTGAATCTTGAGGAATTATACATAAATTTAATCTAGCTCAATTAACAAGCCCCCCTGTCCCAAAAAGCTAAATCTTCTGTCCTGAATAGTGCTTGAAACCCAAAATTGCTAATTATTAAACTAGTGATAAGTAATGGATACCAGGTTTATGTCGTTAATTTCCATATTCTTGGGTGAATAGGGCGGATGAGCAAGGGGTTCAGTATGCCAGATAAACACTATGTTGCAGATGTATCCATCATTGGTGGAGGGCTTGCCGGAATAACAACAGCTATTGAGCTGCTCGACCATGATATGCAGGTTGTTCTTATTGATAAACGACCTGAAGAAGAATTTGGCGGTATGGCCAATGAGGCATTTGGTGGTATGCATTTAGTTGGTACACCTGAGCAGCGTTGGAACAGGGTTAAAGACAATGCTGAGCTTGCTTATAATGACTGGCTGCGTGCAGCAGAATATAACGAAACCGACTATTGGCCTAAGCGTTGGGCTGAAGCTTATTGTCATCGCTCTTATGAAGAAATTTATTGCTGGCTAAAATCACGCGGCGTTCGTTTTTTTCCTGTTGTGCACTGGGTTGAGCGCGGTGATTTTAAACCGGGCAATACAGTGCCGCGTTATCATGTGGTTTGGGGAACGGGTTATAGTCTAACTCAGACCCTTATACAACAACTTGCCGACCATCCTAATCGTGATAAATTGACATTACTGCATGACCATGAGGTGAAAGAGTTCAATTATAACGACGGTACCGTCACCGGTTGTGAGGGCGAATATCCTAGCGGCTGCTTTGACGTTAGCGCGGGTGCAACGGTTATCTGTGCTGGCGGCATCAATGGTAATCTTGAAAGGGTTAAACAGCATTGGGATACACCCACCTATGGTGAGGTACCACAGTATCTTCTCAATGGCTCTCATCCCAGCGCCAGTGGCGATGTTCACCAACAAGCAAGTAGTTTAGGTGCCAAGATCACCCATCTAGGCTGGATGTGGAACTATGCTGCGGGGGTACACCATCCCGAGCCTGACTATCCTAAACATGGCTTAAGCCTGATACCGCCACGATCATCGTTGTGGGTTGATTGTTATGGCAATCGCATTGGACCTGATCCCATGGTGACGGGTTTCGATACACATAGGCTTTGTCAACGAGTTTGCCAACTTGACCACCAATATAGTTGGCATATCATGAACTGGAAGATCGCTATCAAGGAACTTGCCATATCAGGCTCCCATAATAATCCTGCGTTTCGTGATAAAAACCTGTGGCGAGTCTTATCGAATGCTCTGTTAGGCGATAAAGATGTGGTGCAATACTTAATTGATGGATGTAGCGATGTGGTGATCGCTGATAATATTGATACCTTAGTTGAGCGAATGAACAATTTGCCCCATCCTGATGGTTTAACAACCGGCCAGGTCAAACTTGAAAATCTGCAACGAGACATCGCTGCCTACGATTATCAAGTCAACAGTAGACCGGCATTACGTAATGACGATCAATTACGACGTATTGATCAGGTGAGAAAATGGCATGGCGATAGGGTTAGAATCTGCAAGAATCAAACTATTGTCGACTCGAAGGCGCTACCACTGATTGCTATTCGCTGCTTTTTGCTTAGCCGTAAGAGCATGGGCGGTTTGCAAACAGATTTAAATAGTCGTGTTCTTAATACCGCAGGAAGCCCCATCCCGGGGTTGTTTGCCGCTGGTGAAGCCGCTGGATTTGGTGGCGGTGGCATCGCTGGCGTTCGCTCTCTTGAGGGTACATTTTTATCAAACTGCATTTTTAACGGGCGTATCGCCGCCCATTCCATTGTCGGTAAGCTCCCGCTAGAGGAAACTATCTATGAAAAAGACAGGCGCGTGGTTAGTACGATATGCCCTTGAACAAATCGGTGTAAAGTACACGTTTGGCATTCCTGGTGTTCACAATACGGAAATCTATGATGAAATAAATAAGTCAAGCCAACTAAGACCCATACTCGTCACCCACGAGGGTGGCGGCGCTTTTATGGCAGATGCGGTCAGCCGCACCGGCGACCAGATCGGTTGCCTATTGGTAGTACCTGCAGCAGGTTTAACGCATGCTGCCAGTGGTGTCGCTGAGGCATCTCTGGATGGCGTGCCCATGTTGATTATATCTGGCGGTATTAGAACTGATGGTATGCAATACCAGTTGCACGATATGGACCAACATGCACTTATGGCTCCAATTACCAAAGCAACGTTTAAGGTCAATCATCAAAGCGACATTATTAGCACGATTTATAAAGCCTATAATATTGCAATGACTCCTGAGCAGGGCCCGGTTTATGTAGAAATACCCGTTAATATTAGTTTATTTCAAGCTGAGGTGCCTTCTCCTATCCCTTATCGAGCCATGTCAAATACCCTCCCTGTGCCAACCGATAGAGTTACTGAGGCAGCGAAGTTATTAGCGCAAGCGAAGAATCCCGGGCTTTTCCTGGGGTGGGGGGCGGTAGATGCTGAGCCTATTGCGCGCCAAATTGCTGAGTGGTTATCGGCGCCCGTTGCGACAACATTACAAGGCCTAAGTGCCTTTTCTGCAGCCCACCCGCTCCACACGGGTATGGGGTTGGGGACATCTGCCGTGCCGGCTGTTCAAGTCGCGTTTAAACATTGTGATTGTATGTTGGCTGTGGGTACTCGGTTTAGTGAAATTGCTACCGGGAGTTTTGGCTGCAAGGTGCCAAGTAATTTAATTCATATTGATGTTAATCCGGATGTTTTTAGTGCTAATTATCCTGCTAAAGTAGCTATTGAAGGTGATGCATCAGCGGTGTTGACTGAGTTGTTTAAAGCGCTACAGATAGAGCAACCTGAAGCTCGCAAAAACCATCAACTGGCAAAAATGATTGCTGATGAAAAACGGGATTACCTACAAGCTTGGAAAATTCACAACAGTAAAAATCGAGTTAATCCTGGGCACTTTTTTAGTGCTCTTAATGCTCGCCTAAATGAAGACAGCATTGTGGTAACAGATGATGGCAACCACACTTTCTTAACGGCGGAGCTACTACCAATCTATAAACCAAGGCATTTTATTTCACCAACAGATTTTAACTGCATGGGATACTGTGTGCCGGCGGCAATTGGCGCTAAGTTAGTTCATCCCGATAAACTTGTCGCCGCTATTGTTGGCGATGGGGCCTTTATGATGACATGTATGGAACTTGCCACTGCTGCGAGAGAGCGAATTGCACCCATCATTTTTGTCTTTAACGATGGCGAACTCGCGCAAATATCTCAGGCCCAACAACTACCCTATAATAGAAAGACCTGCACTCAACTCGGTGATGTTAATATTGGCGGTGTTGCGGCAGCAGTCGGCTGCATTACTACCCATATTGCTAATACCAATGAACTTGACGCCAAACTCGATGAAGCTTTTGGCTTTTTGTCACAGGGGTATCCTGTGGTGGTGGATGTCAATATTGACTATTCTAAATCAACTCAATTTACTAAAGGTATAGTATCGACAAACTTACGCCGGTTTTCCTTTGGTGAAAAGACGCGTTTTGTCAGCCGTGCCGTCAAGCGTAAAATCACGGGTTAAATCATCGGAGCTAACGCAGTATGTTCATTTAGCTAGAATCTTTTAACGAACCGGCCAGCTCTCGGTCGCAGTATGGATGGTCGGCGTGCGGCATGTATTGGGTACCAGGCTACCTGTTCAATGAAGGACTCCCTGCTGCATGTATGTTGATGAATGGTAAAGTAGCGGCAACGGCCTTCATTATCTGGCACAAGGGCTTCGGCGAGGAGGGGATGCAGGCTGAAAATAGTTAATGCTGTGAACAGTGTTTTCTTTAGCATGGCACGTTCCTATTATTTATTGCTCTTCCATCCTTGGATTTGTTCATGGCAGGCAAGAATATTCCCAATTAATGGTCCCAATTGGGGTAGCCTGGCGCCATAGTCTACGTTAGTAATCAGACAGTAACGTGAAAGTTCCCTGACAGTTTGCTATGTCTTAAGATGTGTATCGAAAGTAGTCGATGCCTTGGGTGATTGAAACGCTTTTCTGAAAAGTGAGTAAAAAAGGGGGCAGTGAGAGCTACCCGGGTGTGCTAGTTAAATTCGAAAAAAATCGAAGGTTTTACAAAAAGTGCCGTCTCTATCGACAATTTCATTAGGTTGCTTGCGCGGAGCCAAGTACAATGCGGGCACGCTTTTGCTTAAATTTTCCTATCTTTGTTATTTCATATTATCGATAAAGTTTAAAACGGCTTTGTTTAGATATGCGGACTTTCTATGAATTAAATATATATCTATTGTTGTTTTTAGTAATGAATGTTCGACAATTTTTAGCGAGCTTAGTCTTAACTCTTCCTCAATACTACTTAGCGGTAGCAGGCCAATACCAAAATTTGCTTCTATTAAGCGCTTTTGAGCGGAAAGACTATCGATAGATATTATTTCCGGGCTTTCAATACCGGTAGAGGATATTATATTTTTTGTCAGTTGGTAGAAAGAACATTGAGTGGTTTTTTGCGGTTCAGGAAAACTTAGCCAGTTTAATCCCAGCAGTTCATGTAAGTCAATTATCGTTTTATTTGTCACACTATTATCTGGCGAAGCGGCAACGACCATAGGTTCACTTGCAAGCTTAATTGAGATTATTTCATGACTGGGGTCAGGAAAATACCTTAGGCCAAGATAAGCAGAACCTTCCGCGACTAATTCGCTTACCTCCGAACTAAGCGCTGTACGTAGTTGAATTCTTACTTTGGGAAAACTCTCCTTAAACTTTCTAAGTTTCGTGGTGAAATCAGTACTTGCTAATGTACCAACCAGAGCGATATCGACGATACCGCTATTTATTTCTTCTTCTGACTTAATTGCTTCTAAGCCATCTTGAATGGCCGCCATGACCTGCTTGGCGTAGGGCAGGAAGACTTTGCCTGACTCAGTTAAGGCGATTCCGGTAGATAATCTTTCGAATAATGGCGTGCCGAGAGAGTGCTCAAGCAGGCTGATTCTTCGGCTGATCGCCGGTTGAGACAAGTGTATCGCTTGTGAGGCATTTGAAAAACTATTACTTTTTGCAACTGCTAAAAATGCTTCTAGTTGGTTAATTTCCAAAGTTATTCAAACTCCCTATAGGGGGCATTCAGTATTTGCATTAGATTCCACTATGTCAATTATCTTAACCTTAGGAAATCTTCAATATCCTATCTATCCTAAAGAGAAGGCAGATATTATGCAAGAAATAGTGAATACGCCAGAACCACCGTATTATGCCGTAATTGCCCCGGCGGTTTTAAGTGATGATATCTCAGGATATTTTGAAATGGCATTGAAAATAATGGACTTGGCTAACGACGTTGAAGGCTTTTTGGGGATAGAGAGTTCATTTCAAGATAGATTTGTGCTTTCTATCACCTATTGGACGTCGCTTGAAGCCATTGACGCGTGGAAGAATAATAGTCATCACATGATTGCTAAAAATACAGCTAAACAACGATGGTTTGACAGGTTTTTCACGCGAATTGCGAAAGTTGAACGAGATTACTAGCGTTACAGCAGACACTAGGGACTAATCGATTAGTCCCTAGTGCGTGTGGTTATCTTGCTATTTCAACGTAACGAAAATTGGGGTAACCACTGGTACCGGTATCAGAATAGTAATTAGTAATCTGAAATTTGTATTTAGGCGATTGCTCGTCAGTGCTATCTGTATCGATAACATAGACCCGGTAGTTCGACCACAGTTTGTGATTCTCTAATAAGTTATATGCGTACCAGGTATGGTCGTTAAAAATTCCTGAACTGCTATCCGACTTGTAATGATGGGTAATATCATCACCGCTAAAGGCCGACTGTGTGCCAGAGTTATACTCAGCCGCCGTAGCGGCGTCAAATGGACCAAAGGCACCGCCTTTGCCGGAACCGGAAACACCACTATTGGTCCAAAGTAACCAATTACGGCCGGCTACCTCGAGTTGCAGATCCCAAACATCAGTCTCACAACCAACAGTTTCATTGTTATCAAAATCGAAGCAGCCTTTGCCGCCTTCTGCTAGTATGGAAGCATTGAAGGTTGCTGTCTTGGTGAAAACGGTGCTTCCACTCTCTTGCACGTCAAACTCGAATGTGACTTTTAATCCATCACTGCTATCTAGAGCTGTGGCGTGAAATTTTGCATAGCTATTACCTTCGCTTGAACGTAGCAACCAATGATTGTCGCTATTTACTACTGTGGCGTGTTGAACGAAGTCGTAGTTGTACCAGCCTTTGTCGATGGTTGTGCCAATTGTTGTGTCGCTTGAAGTAATGGCGGAAACGTCAGCGTCAGATTGAAACTCCAGGCTTGCTAATTCAATGACAGACAGAAGGTGTTCTTCTTCAGATTCAGGCGTTGCATTGGTAAAAACGC
>JANQMK010000160.1 GCA_028280085.1 Pseudomonadales bacterium | reverse complement strand
CACGCCATAGCAATAACCGATGAATGCTCTTTTGCGGGTATTGTCAAGGCGCATGCAGCAGCAAAACAGTATGGCATCAAACTTATTATTGGCAGTGAGTTCAATTTAATAGACCAACTACAACTTGTCATTCTAGCGCCCAATAGACAGGCTTATTCAGAACTATCAGCATTAATTACACTAGCTCGACGCCGCAGCCCTAAAGGAACCTATCAAATAGCCTTAAAAGATCTAGAGTACAATATCAAACACGGTCTAGTTATTTGGATTCCTGGCAGAAACAAAGAACATGATATGCAGCACGGCAAAGTTTTAAAACACTATTTTGGTAACCGCCTATGGCTAGGTGTGCAGTTCTTTTATGAGCCTAATGAAAAACAGTATTACTTTAACTGACTTAAATTAGCAAGATATTTTAACTTATCAATGGTAGCTTGTAACGACGTACACATGCATACAGTTAACAGAAAAATGTTACAAGATACCCTAACAGCTATTCGTCACAATACCACCATACAACAATTAGGTCTCAAGCTACAGCGCAATGGAGAAAGATATCTACGACCATGGCACCGACTTGTTAAGCTGTACCCAATGAATTTACTTAAAGAAACAATGCATATCAGTCATTTATGCCAGTTTTCTCTTGATGAATTGCGGTACGAATATCCCAAAGAGGTAGTGCCCAGTCACCTATCACCCCCTAGCTACTTACGTGCTATTGTCATGGACGGTGCAGAAAAGCGTTGGCCTGAGGAAATCCCAATAAAAATACAGCAACAAATCAATAACGAATTGCAACTTATTAAAGAAATGAAATACGAATACTATTTCCTAACTGTTTACGATATTGTACAGTTTGCTCGCAGTCGTAATATTCTCTGTCAAGGACGAGGTTCAGCCGCTAATTCAGTCGTGTGTTATTGCCTATTTATTACCGAAGTTAATCCATCGAAAATCGATGTACTGTTTGAACGTTTTATTTCTAAAGGACGACAAGAGCCGCCAGATATTGATGTCGACTTTGAGCACGAAAGGCGCGAAGAAATCATGCAGTATATTTATAAGAAATACACTCGCGAACGCGCTGCCATTGCCGCCACGGTTATCACTTATCGCCCTCGCAGTGCTATTCGCGATGTCGGTAAGGCGATGGGTATTGATCCTATCTTTATAGACCAATTGGCAAAATCCTTAGCATGGTGGGACAGAAGTGGCGATTTAGTCAAACGCTTTAAAGAAGGCAATTTCGATAACCATACTCAGACGGCTCAACAATTTCACCAGTTAGTACAACTGCTACTGCGTTTTCCACGCCATCTCTCTCAACATGTGGGTGGTTTTATCATTACGAAAAACCCTATTACAACCCTCGTGCCCGTAGAAAACGCAGCCATGCCGGATCGCACTATTATTCAATGGGACAAAGAAGATATCGAAACCTTAGGTCTACTAAAAGTTGATGTATTAGCGCTTGGCATGTTAACGGCTATACGCAAAGCGATTGATCTCATCAATAGTTACTCGAAGATATCCTTATCCATTCATTCTATTCCAAAAGAAGATAAAGATACTTATGATATGCTATGTCAAGGTGATAGTATTGGCGTATTTCAGGTTGAGTCTCGCGCCCAAATGGCTATGTTACCTCGATTAAAGCCGAGAAATTTTTATGATCTCGTAGTAGAAGTTGCTATTGTACGTCCCGGCCCAATACAGGGTGACATGGTACATCCATATCTTAAACGCCGACAAGGTATTGAAGCCGTTATTTATCCCAGCAATGCGGTCAAATCTGTGTTAGAACGCACTCTTGGCATACCCATTTTTCAAGAACAAGTTATCAAGCTTGCCATGGTCGCCGCCGGCTTTAGTGGCAGCGACGCCGATCGTTTGCGACGGGCAATGGCAAGCTGGCGTCGTACTGGAGAGCTAGAACAATTTGGTGATCAACTCATTCAAGGTATGTTAGAGCGTGGTCATGATATGGCATTTGCCCAGCGTATATTCAATCAAATTAAAGGTTTTGGTGAATATGGTTTTCCCGAGTCACATGCTGCTAGTTTTGCCTTATTAGTTTACCTATCAGCCTGGATTAAACGCCATCACCCCGCTGCTTTTTACTGTGCCATTCTAAACAGCCAGCCAATGGGATTTTATTCACCGTCACAGTTAACCCAAGATGCAAAGCGGCATCACATTACTGTGCTACCTATTGATGTAAATCATAGCGAATGGGACCACATACTAGAACAATGCCCTCATCAGTCTTCTCACTCACAGGCCAATCAGCTTGCTATTCGCTTAGGCTTTCGTCTAGTCAAAGAATTCAACCAACAAGCCGCCAATCGCATTGTCAGAGCAAGACAACAAAGGACATTTCACAATCTGCAGGACATTTCGCGCCGTTCACAGCTCAGCCAGGGGGAAATGCAAAGCTTGGTCAAGGCTAACGCTCTCCTTAGCTTCGCTTCCCATCGTCACCAAGCTCACTGGCAAAGTCAAGCTATTGAAGAAATACGCCCCCTATTTGACAACGTAACAGCAAAACACGCTATATCATATCATCACACCATAGATGATCATCTTAACGATAATATACAATTGCCAGCACCGTCTGAAATTCAGGATTTAAAAGCTGACTACGCTGCCACAGGCCTGACCTTAAAACGTCATCCTATCGCTATTTTACGCGAAACCAAAACCTTTAAACGCTGCAAAAAAGCGACGGAGCTCGTTCATCTAAATCATCGGCGTTTTGTTCGTATTGCCGGATTAGTTACCGGTCGACAACGACCTGGCACAGCAACCGGCGTTTTATTTCTTACTCTAGAAGACGAGACAGGTAATTTTAATGTGGTGGTTTGGAAATATTTGCAAGAACGCTATCGACAACCACTATTGAGCGGTAAGTTACTACAAATCAACGGTGTTATTGAAAGAGACAACCATGTCATTCACATTATTGCCGGCGAAATATTTGACTATAGTCATGCATTGGAAAAATTGGCATTAAAATCAAGAGATTTTCATTAGCATATAGCAACAGCTCATACATTAAAATTAATAACTTAACCAACAAAATCAGCTACAATTAAGGATAATTGTTAAAAAGTGCTTAATGTGCAGTAACTATGTAGCAGATATACATAGCGGATATACCACATAGTAGGTACTGGGTAACACAGGTAATATAGTAAAATACTGGTTAATAGATATTAGACTGGATAACAGATATTACTGGACAATGGATATTAGTAGGTATACTAGTCAGTCACCGCCGAGTAACTATCACTACTTATACAATGCCAGCAAAACATGATAATTAGCTATAAAAAACAGTTGAAATAGATCAATGAATGACGCTAAAACAGAGTTTAACTTAGAAAAAACCGCTTTTCTGCTCTTATCTAAAGCAAAGGCAATGATTACCAAGGATACTGAACAAACTAAAGCACAAATAGCATTGCATTATCACTATGCTTTACACACACCAAGGCTGTTTCATGACAACCTAGAAAAAGTCCAATATATTATCAATGAACTACTCCAACAAGCGGTAAAAAGCACCCAAGAAGGCAGTATTACGTTATCAATTTACCACAACCAGCATGATCCGCAATCAATCGTTCTCTCTGTTACAGATACTCGCAAAAACCCGTCAAATGACAGTAAAATCAGTAGCGACACTGCACCAAGCTATATAGAAACCGTCACATCATTAAAGGGTAAAACTGGCAGCAACTCAGATACTCATTGTACTTGCCATTGGGTCAGTTTAAACCTAGCACTGTCAGAAAAGAGAAACAATCTTACCATCAACAGCCTCGGTGGCCATAGTATTGCTTTTATCTGTGACGATGAAGACACACTAGAAAATGTCAATCAATATTTGGAGGACTGGGGTGCCAAAAGTTACTGCTCAAAAGTCAATACTTACAACCATATCCCAATCGATAAATTTGATTTACTTATTATTAACCTACACGATTACCAACTGCTAAAATATAAGCCCAGTAAAATTCCCATCGTACTATTAGAAAATCAGCAATTAGAAAACCAGCAACCAATAGAAAATGAAGATCAGCATAAAGAGCATAGCAACTCATCCCCATTAAACCGAGAAAATTGCACAACACTAGCATGGCCTAATACAACCGACAAATTACTCGACGCTATAATAGTTTGTTTGGGTATTAAATAACTACTATCCATTAGCCCACTTTGCTAAACTCTACACCATACCTATGGCAAACTACTACTGCAGTAAATATCCATAGTGAATATCATTAAATATAAACCCATCAATCAATTAAGGTGGTTAAACTATTTTAGTCAGGTAAAACCAGTTAATTTGGCGGGGTAACAAATAAGTGCATAGTAATATAAAAGCTCTTTTATTCGACCTAGGTGGTGTTATTATTGATATTGATTTCAATCGTGTCTTTCAAGCATGGGCCGAAAAATCAGGTGTCGATGCCTATCAGTTAAAAGCAAAGTTCAGTCAAGACGCGGCCTATAAGGCTCAAGAAGTTGGCAAAATCAGTGCTATAGAATACTTTTCATCACTCAGAAATACTCTTGGTTTCAACCTATCCGATGAAGATATACGGCATGGGTGGAACAATATTTTTATTGGCATGGTGCCTGGTGTTACCCAATTGCTACAAGCATTAAGTCAAAAAATACCACTTTATTGTTTAACGAATACTAACGACACACATCGCCAAGAGTGGCAAAAGCAATGGGGACATGAGTTAACATGTTTTAAAGATATTTTTATCTCATCAGATATTGGATTACGCAAACCCGATCAAGCCGTGTTTGACTATGTTACTAAGAAATTGCAGATAGATTACAGCAACATTTTGTTTTTTGACGATTCAATCGAAAATATCAAAGGCGCTCAGCAGGCAGGCCTATGTACAGTACACGTTAAATCGATTGAAGATACTATCCAAGCTTGTCAACACTGGGTTAGTTAAAAAACACTTATGCGGCCTAGTTTAGTAGCAATTTAGCCAGCAAAATAAAGAAATAAATAGATACATAGATAAAGTCAGACAACAAAGATCAACTGGCTTTATCACTGAACAAGCTCAGCATATAATCCGCAATGATCAGAGAAATTACGCCAGTGCGCACCACTAAGTCGTTGACAAACCTCAACATGAAAACCACGCAAATAAATTCTATCCATTGGCAAAACGGGAAAGAATGCTGGATAGGTCTTAGCACACTCACCATGCACTTGACTGTGAGCTTCAACTAAACCAAGCCGAGTCACTAAACGATCGTGAGAACTGCGCCGCCAATCATTAAAGTCACCTGCCATTATCAAAGAGTGAGAATCTGAAATATTATCTTCAATATACTGGATAAGTTGATCGACCTGTAATTTACGTTCAAACTCAAATAACCCAAAATGAATGCATAACAAATGAATATTGCCAGCAATAATACCGTGTAATATCCCTCTTTGAGATACAGGCACAACAGTTGCGTTAATATTTTTTCGATTTAAAAACTGCATTTGGCTTAATACTGCATTACCGTGATGACCTTGATTGTAAATAGCATTTTTGCCATACGCATGGTGCGGCCAGACTGTATCTGCCAAAAATTCAAACTGAGATTCTTTAGGCCAAGCACATTGCTTTTTTTTATGTCCTTTATGTTCACCAATGACTTCTTGCAAAAAAACAATATGGGCGCCACTTTGCCGTAAATCTTTACGCAGCTGCTCAAGTATAAATCTCTGATTACCTAAACTAAAACCTTTATGGATATTAAGCGATACAACTTTCATAATCATTCTTTCAAATTAACAGTTACAACCAATGTATTATCAAACGGTAAAAACGACTTAACATTCTTTTTAAAAAACCACTTTTTACCATCGTAATATCAAAAAAACCTTGTGCTTGCTCAAAGTTCTCTGCAAACC
>JANQMK010000134.1 GCA_028280085.1 Pseudomonadales bacterium | reverse complement strand
TACACCGCACTGCCACCATCTTCTTCGATTTCCGCGCATACAGTTTGTAATTTATCTTTGACTCGACCAAAAATAACCACGTTTGCGCCCAAAGACGCTAGCTCATGGGCAGTACAACGGCCAATACCACTACCACCTCCGGTTATTACTATGGTTTTATGTTGAAAAAGATTATCTCTTAATACTGAACGATATGGCATAACAATACCCCATCAATAAACGTTGAAGCCACTGACTAGTTTTTACATCCTAATTATCTTCGGCAACATAACTGTATTTCAAAGATACCTTTTAAAAATATCTTTTAAAGTAACTTTTAATGTATCTTTTAAAGCATCTTTTCAAGTATTGCCAATACAATACTCGTTACTACTATCTTACAACCATTCACCCGCTATCCAATCGCTTATCATGCAACCGACGGTTTTACCGACGCGAGCAACTGTCTTATCTTTACCTGGTCACCCACTTTACCTTTTATATCAGTCACAATACCATTGGCATCAGACTTCAGCTGATGTTCCATTTTCATAGCCTCTAACACGATAACCGTCTGTCCTATTTCTACTTGACTGCCAGTCTGAACTAAGATATCAATGATAGTCCCATCCATCGCCGCTTTAATCTCACCAGTTGCCGCCGACTCAGCTAAGGCAGCTCGATCGTAGGTAACGTCTACAAAATCGAAGTAAGTACCATCCCACTTTAAATACAAGGTATTGTTATTTAATTCATACTGGCAGTCCTGATTTACCCCATCCACGTTAAACGATAAGTTCGATTGATCAAACACTAGATTAGTTACGTCAGTGGTAAGATGAACATCAGCACCGCTACATTTGCAAACTATATGAACCGTACTACTCGATATACCTATTGGGGCTTCTGAACATAATTGCTGGCGCCTTCTATTGACTACAAGGCTCAGTTCATATTGCAGATCTCCCGATTGCAAAGAAAATTCTAAGGGTATCGGTAATCCATTGCTCCAACCATTCAGTTCACCATTGCAACCGAGCTGTTTAGATGACTCCAAATAATAGATCAACCCGGCAATCGTAGCAGACCGGAGATGGCGGTCTGTTACCTCTCCTGGAGATATATCTGTTAGGTATTGTTGAATAAAACCCGTGGTCACATCTCCAGCTCGAAAAGCCGGATGCCCAATAATATGCGTTAAATAAGATTGATTAGTCGTCAAGCCAAGGATAACTGATCTTTCTAAGCCGGCAAGTAAACTTCTGCAAGCGCTATCCCGATCTTCACCGTAGGCAATAATTTTCGCCAACATAGGATCATAAAATGGTGAAATGACCGAACCTGTCTCCACGCCACTATCGACACGCACAAATTCACTCACTGCTGGCTGCCAACGTAATAGCTTGCCTGTCTGAGGGGTAAAGTGGCAGTCGGGATCTTCTGCATAAAGCCTCACTTCTATCGCATGTCCGGTCGGCAGCAGGTCGGCCTGGCGCCGAGGAAGTGGTTGCTTCATTGCTACCTTGAACTGCCATTCAACCAAGTCAACACCGTAGACCATTTCTGTTACAGGATGCTCCACTTGCAAGCGGGTATTCATTTCTAAAAAATAGTAATTCTGCTCTTCGTCTACCAAAAATTCGATGGTACCGGCACCGACATAATCACAAGATTTGGCCACTTTGATGGCAGCCTCGCCCATTAGCTGTCTTAAACTCTCCTCCATAAACGGTGAAGGTGATTCCTCAACAACTTTCTGATGCCGGCGCTGAATAGAACAATCTCGTTCACCTAAATGTACGACATGGCCATGTTGGTCTGCAACGATCTGAATTTCTATATGTCTCGGTCTAGACAGCGCTTTCTCTAATATAACCTCGTCATTGGCAAAGCTGTTGCGCGCTTCTGAGCGTGCCAGCTTGAGCTGTTCAATAAACTCGGTATCAGCAACGACAAGCCGCATACCCCGTCCACCACCACCCGCAGATGCCTTAATCATAACGGGAAAACCGATACTCCGCGCCGCCGCTAATAAAGTGGCTTCATCCTGCTTCGGCTCATCATAGCCTGGAATACAAGGTACGCCAGCGTGTCGCACCGCCACTTTAGCCAAGCGTTTATTGCCCATTAAGCTAATCGACTCAACAGAGGGTCCGATAAAAATAATATTATTCTCATTGCAAGCTTGGGCGAACTCGGCATTCTCAGCCAAGAAACCGTAGCCGGGATGAACGGCATCCGCACCACTCTGTTTGGCCACGGCAATAATATTGTCTATGGCCAAATACGATTCTGTAGCAGTCGCCGAGCCGACACAATAGGACTCATCAGCCTCCCCAACGTGAGGAGCTTGACGATCAGCTTCACTATAGATAGCAACTGTTCTAATACCCAGGTACCGCGCAGTCTGCATAATACGTCGGGCAATTTCACCTCGGTTTGCAATTAAAACTTTGTCGATCATATTGGCAATCTCATTTACTGATGCTAACTATGTTCTTTATTCGCTCTCTTAATTTGCTCCCTTTATTTGCAACTAAGCACTACCCAACTACCCAGTTAGGATTACGCTTTTCAATAAAGGCAGCGGCACCCTCTATACCTTCTTGGCTGACAACTGCATTGGAAAACGCCGTCGCGCCATCAACCAATAAGGTTTCTAAGGACTTAGAGCCAACTGCCAACATCAGTTCTTTCGTGACTCGATTAGCGTGAGGAGCACAGCGATTTACTTGCTGCAATACTGTATTCAGCTGGCTGTCAATCGCCTCCTGGTGTTGGCAAACGTAGTGCACGATACCGAGTCGTTGCGCTTCATTACCATCAAAGCGCGCCCCGAGTAAAGCCAAACGACGGGCTTGAGTTATGCCAATACGTGCAACAACAAAAGGCGCAATCTGGGCAGGTGGAATACCGAGTCCAGATTCAGGTAAACCAAATTTTGCTGAAGCTAACGCAATAGCTGCGTCACTCACACAGACTAGCCCCAAGCCACCACCGAGTACACTACCTTCAGCCACCGCAATAACCACTTGTGGTGCGTTATTTACCATCATTAACAAATGACCAAACTGACGATTTAGCTTATAAAAAGGATTATTACGCGCGTTAGCATGAGAGTCACTTCCTGCTATCCATTCCTCATGGGCTGAACTGATATCTTTAATATCACCACCCGCACAAAAATGCCCAGCACTACCCCGTAGTACCACTGCACGAATATCGGCACAGCTTTTAATACAGTCAAAGGTGGTTATCAGTTCATTGACCATTGTCAAATTCATCGCATTTCGACTATCAGGTCTATCAAGGGTAACAAATAGTGCCAGCCCGCGATGTTCTAACTGAATGGTTTTAGTTGTTGGCAGTTCTACAGTAGTATTCATATGACAATAATATCCGTGCGATAATAACATCCATATAAAGTTCAGCTGGGCTTAGCTTTTACAACCGCGCGACCCCAAAGGTAATTGGCTTTAACTGACGACGGGCAGCAACGTCACATATTTCTAATAGCTGCCCGAGCAAAATACGTGTATCCCTTGGATCGATCAGACCATCATCCCATAATCGAGCTGTACCAAACAGTGCCGTGGAGCTGCTATCCAGCTGTGCTGCAACCGTTTTTTCTAATTCGTCTAATGTCGCTTCATCAGTTGGTTGGCCCAGCTTGGCATATTTTTCTTCTGTGATAATACGCAGCACCTTACCGGCTTGTGCACCACCCATTACAGCTGTGCGACTATTTGGCCAGGCAAAGATGAAACGCGGGTCGAGGCCACGCCCACACATGGCGTAATTACCAGCACCATAAGAACCGCCGACCACCACGGTCACTTTTGGTACGCTAGCATTGGCAACCGCCTGAATCATTTTGGCGCCATGCTTAATCACACCGTTACGCTCTGCGTCGGTTCCGACTAAAAAACCTGTAGTATTATGGAAAAAGAGTAACGCGGTATTCGATTGTTCGCAGAGCTGAATAAATTGTGCAGCCTTGGCAGCACCTTTCGGTGTAATCGGCCCGTTATTGCCTATGATGCCACAACTGTAACCAAAAATTTTTAACGAACCACATACCGTATAACTGTCAAAGTTCGGCTTAAAATCGGTAAAGTCAGAACCATCAGCAATCCGCGCAATAATCTCTCTAACATCATAGGGCTGTTTGGAATCAGCCGGTACGATACCGACGAGTTCATCGGGCGAATAAATCGGGTCTAGATAATTAGGCTTAACATCCGAGTTTAATAACGATGACAATCGGGGCCACGGTAACGCGCGGATAATATCTCTCGCATACCGAATACCATCGGTGTCATTTTCCGCAAGATATTCGGCAGTGCCCGCTTCACAGGCATGCAGTTCTGCGCCGCCTAGTGACTCCTCCGTCGCGATCTCACCGGTTGCTGCTCGCAACAACGGTGGGCCAGCTAGAAA
>JANQMK010000081.1 GCA_028280085.1 Pseudomonadales bacterium | reverse complement strand
GGTATACCCTATCGTATTTACGGTGGACATCGCTTCTATGATCGTTTGGAGATAAAAAATGCCCTCGCTTATTTGCGCTTAACGGTTAATCGTCATGATGACGGTGGTTTTGAGCGCATAGTTAACGTACCAACACGAGGGATTGGTAATAAGACTATCGAGACAGTCCGAGTGTTGGCGCGTGAAAATAGCTTATCGATGTGGCAAGCCGCTGAAACGGTTCTTACGCAGGATATATTGCCAGCGCGTGCAACAAATGCCTTGCGAGCCTTTCTAGAGTTAATTGAGGCGATGTCCACCAATACCGAAAACCTAGCTTTGCATGAAATAGTTAACCATGTCGTGGATGTCAGTGGCTTACTTGAACATCATAAAAAAGAAAAAGGCGAGAAAGCCCAGACACGGGTGGAAAATTTACAAGAACTTACTACGGCAAGTAAGGAATTTCAAAGCCTTGCTGAGGTAGATAGTGAACTGTCGATACTCGAACAGTTTCTAGATAGCGCTGCACTTGACGCCGGTGAATCACAGGCTGACCAGTTTGAAGATAGTGTTCAACTAATGACGCTACATTCTGCTAAGGGTTTAGAGTTTCCTGTGGTTTTTTTGGTTGGTGTTGAAGAGAATTTATTTCCGCATAAAATGTCCATTGATGACCCTGGGGGATTAGAAGAAGAGCGCAGGCTGTGTTACGTGGGCATTACTCGATCGATGCAGAAACTGACGATGACTTATGCAGAGTCTCGACGTTTGTATGGTAACGATTCTTATAATTCGCCATCGCGATTTATTCGAGAAATACCTAAACAGTTGTTACAAGAAGTTAGGCTGCGTGGCGCCATTACTCAGCCAGTAAGTACTCAGTCTTTACAGTCGGGCTCAGATAACTCTTGGCAACTAGAGGAAGTTCCCGATACAGGTATTTATATTGGCCAACGCGTGAAACATGGCGTGTTTGGTGCCGGTGTCGTGTTGAATTGTGAGGGTTCAGGTCCGCAAGCAAGAGTACAAGTTAATTTTGACAGTGAAGGCAGTAAATGGTTGGTGTTACAGTATGCCAAGCTAGAAACGGCCTAATGCAGTAAACTCGATTACCATGGCTGTGTTAGCGTTAGATAAAAAGTGTTGATAAAGATTTAATAGGATAAATGATATGAAGTCGACATTGTTACTTAAAATACTGTCGTTTGGCCTGCTGTCTACATTGTTAGTCGCATGTAGTGATCAGGCTTGTGAAGGTGAATCAACAATAGCGACTAATGAAACCACAAAGGAAACCGTATTTAAATGGAAATTGGTAACCACCTGGCCAAAAAACTTTCCTGGTTTAGGCACGGCACCGGAAAACTTTGCCAAACTTGTTGATGAGATGAGCAACGGTCGGTTAAAAGTAAAAGTGTTTGGCGCAAAGGAAATGGTGCCGGCGCTTGGTGTATTTGATGCCGTAAGTCGAGGTAGTGCCGAGATGGGGCACGGTGCGGCCTACTATTGGAAAGGCAAAACCCCCGCCGCGCAATTTTTTACTGCTGTTCCCTTTGGTTTGAACGCTCAAGAAATGAATGGTTGGCTTCACTATGGCGGAGGTATGCAATTGTGGGAAGAACTCTATGCGCCATTTAATTTAGTGCCTTTAGCCGCCGGTAATACGGGTGTGCAAATGGCAGGCTGGTTTAATAAGGAAATCAATTCGCTTGACGACATCAAAGGTTTAAAAATGCGTATACCGGGTTTAGGTGGCGAGGTATTTACTCGAGCCGGTGGCACAGCTGTCAATATGCCTGGCGGTGAAGTATTTACCTCTTTGCAGACAGGGGTTATTGATGCGGCCGATTGGGTGGGTCCCTATAATGATATGGCTTTTGGTTTTCACAAGGTTGCAAAATATTATTATTATCCGGGTTGGCATGAACCAGGTCCTACTTTAGAGCTAATTGTCAATAAAGATGCATTTGCTACCCTGCCTGATGACCTAAAGGCTATTGTGCGAACGGCAAGTAGAGCCGTTAATCAAGATATGTTGGATGAGTATACCGCTAGGAATAACGCGGCATTACGTGATTTAGTCGATCGTCACGGCGTCATCTTGCGTAAACTGCCGGATGATGTCATTAAAAAGTTGCATGAAATATCGCAACAGGTTTTATTAGAGTTGGCTGAAGTAGACCCGTTGTCAAAGAGAATTTACGAATCTTTCGCTTCGTTTCAAGCGAGTGTAACTAGCTACCATAAAATATCAGAGCAATCCTATATCAATAGTCGTGACCTGTGATGTGATAAACTAGCTAGTAGGAAG
Organism: Pseudomonadales bacterium; assembly: GCA_028280085.1. GTDB lineage: Bacteria > Pseudomonadota > Gammaproteobacteria > Pseudomonadales > JANQMK01 > JANQMK01. The sequence continues at coordinate 5,801 of JANQMK010000081.1, read as the reverse complement.
CACAGGTGTACTATTACTATTGAAACCAGCCTATTTGACTGAACGGGTCCTGCCGTTTTCATCAATTGCGACAAAAACAAAAATACCATCGGTCACTTTACAAATTTCATTGCTATCTTGATTGGGTATCCATACTTCTACACCAATCCGCATGGAACTTCTGCCCACTTCTAGTACTTTCGTGTAGCAGGATACTGTTGCGCCGACGTAAACCGGCTGCATAAATGCTAATTCGCCAATAGCCACGGTTGCTACACGGCCTTTGGCGATATTTTTGGCGGTTATAGCAGCAGCTAAATCCATTTGGGATACGAGCCAACCGCCAAAGATGTCGCCATTAGCATTAGTGTCCTTTGGCATCGCTACCGTTTGCAGGGATAGCTCTCCCGTTGGTTGGGGCGAAGAGTCTAGTTCGTTCATGATGCAATCCTCAAGACGTAGGCGTGGGAAGACAAAAGTGTTTACCAATTAACATAGTTTAATCCACCCTTGGCCGTTCTGCTATGACTTTCCAATACCACTATGACCTGAACCCTACTTTTTACATAATTAGGGCACCCCGTCATTATTCAGAGGTGCTCTAGTTATCTATCTGGCTTTTTAGACAGATAACCCTCTAAATTGTTACAGGAGTTAACAGCCTCTTGGCTTCTTTGTTATTTATAAATCAAATTTGGCAGCCAAGTCACAATACTAGGCCACAGCGATAAGATACCTAGCATTAGTAGCTGAATTATTATGAAGGGTATAACACCGCGATAAATAGCCGTGGTAGGCAATGTACTTGGCGCAACACCGCGCAGATAAAACAAGGCGAAACCAAATGGGGGGGTTAAAAAAGAGGTTTGTAAGTTGATAGCAATCATGACCCCAAGCCAAATAGGATCAAGTCCCATAGCCAGTAGGACAGGACCAACAATGGGCACCACAACGAAAGTAATTTCAATGAAATCCAAAATGAAACCTAGGATAAAGATCACAACCATAACAACCGCTGTGGCGCCGATCAGTCCGCCAGGTATGTTGCTAAATAAAGTTTGAATCAATTCATCGCCACCAAAACCACGGAAAACTAGGGAAAATACTGTTGCCCCTATAAGAATGAGAAATACCATTGACGTTACATCGGTAGTCGTTTGAGTAATCTCTTTCAGTTTTGCTATTGACAGCTGACCTTTACTTAATGCTAATAATGTCGCGCCAAAGGCGCCAATGCCTGCAGCTTCCGTCGGAGTTGCCGCGCCTGCCAAGATAGAGCCCAATACGGCAGTGATGAGCAATAAAGGGGGGGCTAGCACCACTACGGTTTGTTGCCAGTTGACGTCGTTTGTTTCGTCTTTAGCAACTGGTGGTATTGCTTCTGGCTTAAGTCGCGCAGTGATCAACAGGTAAAATATGTAGAGCACAACGAGTAAAATACCTGGCACAATAGCACCGACAAATAGGTCGCCAACAGATACGGTATCAGGAGAGAAAATACCCATGCTAAGTTGGGCTTGCTGATAGGCACTGGAGAGAATATCACCCAACAATACTAAAGCAATGGAAGGTGGAATAATTTGTCCTAAGGTGCCGGTCGCACAAATCGTACCGGTGGCGAGTGCAGGACTATAACCACGCTTCAACATGGTTGGCAATGACATTAAACCCATTGTTACTACGGTGGCACCGACAATACCAGTGCTAGCAGCCAGCAACATACCCACCACCACCACGGAAATGCCTAGCCCACCTTTGATGCGACCAAACACTTTAGCCATATTGCTAAGCAGTTCTTCCGCTAACTGAGATTTTTCTAACATCACGCCCATTAATACAAACAGGGGTACCGCTATGAGCGTGGTATTGGCAACGATGCGATGGTAAATATTACCCGGTAGTTCACGTAAAAATGCGTCATCGAAGTTGCCAGTTATCGATCCGACAGCAGCGAATGCTAAAGCCGTACCTGCCAGCGAGAACGCGACGGGGTACCCTAGTAATAAGACAATACATGCCGCTAAAAACATTAACAGTGGGATTAACTCAATCATATTATTTCCCTGTAGGCTGCAGTGTCTCAGCTGTTGAAGACTTTGTGCCAGTAGCGGGAGTGCCATTGGCAGGATTGATACCAATGATAACCAGTAGGTTGCGCAGGAACTCTGCTATACCTTGGATAATGAGTAGTACACCCATCAAGGGAATTAATGATTTCAATAAATAAACGGCAGGTAACCCTCCTGCTTCTTGCGATGACTCTTGTATGGACCAGGAAGCCATAATGTAATCGAAACTGATAAAAATAATGAAACAACAGGTCGGTAGTAATAGCAATAATGTACCAAAGCAATCGACTATTGCTTTGGTTCTGGCCGGGTATCGTCGATAAAAAATATCAACCCGAACATGACCTTGCCTTTTTAGCGTGTAGGCTGCGCCTAACATAAATATGGTCGCATGCAGGTAAGACACGGATTCTTGTGCGGCAATTGATCCTACATTGAAAATATAACGCAGTACGACAATGGCTGTTGTCATTATCATCATTACTAGCGTTAACCAGGCAACGGATTGGCCTATCAGATTAGTAAGTTTATCGATGGATGAGATACATAAGGTGAGTAAGCTATGCTTGGCTGTGTCCATTATTCTATCAGTTATGGTTATGGTTTGCGTGGGATTTATTCTGCGGGCCTATTATACCCAAAACTTTGCCTCACTGCTGACCATATTATCATTAGCATGCCTGTACAGGACTGCCAATGTCTTCTATGCTTTTTATGTGATATCAGTAACTTAGCGAAAAGACGCAACCACTACAACTGGATGTCGTAGCAACAGTAAGAGAACGGGAGAAATGAATGATAAAAAATCTATTCTTTGTTGTATTAATGATTCCGATACTAACGACAAGTGTAGGTTGTGACAAATTACGGGAGCTGAGCCCAAGTGCCAGAATTAGCGACGAAGAACTCATAGAAAAAAGAGCAAGCTGTTTTAGCAATCCGCAGTCTTCACCCACGACGGTAATGCAGTGTGAAAACTACGAGCGCGAGTGTAAACGTCGCAATAAAAAATATGGCCGGCATCTATGCTAACTGATACCTGTAAACGTTTACCATGTTAGGGCACCTCTGAATAATGTGTAGGTGCCCTAGTACTTAACGTGGCGCTGGTATTAAAGATATTATTGCTGAGTACTAACTGAGTACTAAGGGCGCTGCCGTTGTTGTGACTAAAGCATTCTGGCGGCGATGACTTTTGCATAGAGCGAGCCCGCTGCCCCTGGTACTTTTAAGCCCGTACCAAACATAGCGGAGCGTTGTTGAGCTTTTACAATGTTGGGTATCTTTACTAGCTTTTCTATTGATTGCTTTGTTTTGATGTTCGTATTAATGATAACAATACTAATCTCTTTCACGTCGACTTCGCTATGATTTTCGGCAGCGACCACCAACTCACCTCGCGGTGACCTGGTGAGTTTGGCTTTGATATATTTATCAGGGTGGGTGGAAAGCTCAAGTTTGGCCATCTGGCGTCGCGCCGATTTACCAATTGGCGTATCTGCTTTACCGACCGCTGAGAACAGCTGCAGAGCTGTCTTTTTATCATTGTTAGCTAATGCCAGTTCACCTTCAGCGTATTTTGCAATATGAGTTGGCAGCAGTTGATTGCTTCTAGCAAGGTCTTTTTTTGCACCCGCTGTGTTGCCCATTGCTTTATGCAGTAAAGCGCGTGATAAGAAATGGCTAAAATAATTTGGATTATATTGAATTGCTAAATCATAGGCTGCTAGTGCCGCCTTATTCTTTTGTTGCACTTGTAACGCTCGGCCTTTCAGTTCATGAAACAAACCTTCTTGCGGTTGTATTTTTATGGCGGCATTTGCCTGTTTAAGTGCCGCGCTGGCATTTTTATTTTGTAGGGCTTTAACGCCTATATCGTAAGCTTTATAAGCTGGCGCGTCACGCTTTAATTGAGCTATTCTAGCTTGGTAAGTATCGTATCCAATAAATCCTTGTGGTAGTTGAGCGGCATAGGTGCGATTAGCTTTCAACCGTTCACTTGATGGTGGGTGGCTTGCGAATAAACCCTCAAGCCAATTGGTTTGGCGATTAGCGGAAAGGCGTAAAAAAGTTTCTTGTAGCTTAACTGCGCCATATGGGTCATAGCCTGCTTGGCTCATATAGGTCATGCCGTAGTGATCTGATTCCAATTCTTGGTCACGACCGTATTTGGTTTGAATAAGGCTGGCTCCTATGTTGGCGCCAGTGGTGACCCAATCCCCCATTCCCTGTCGCTCGGCGGCAATACTGACAAGTTGTACGCCAGTACCCATAATCATACTTTGTGTCATTTTATTTGCGCCGTGTCGCGCGGCAGCGTGCACAATCTCATGGCCCAGCACAGCAGCGAGTTGAGATTCGTCATTAAGCTCCAACAAAAGGCCTCGGTTAATTGCTATTTTGCCGCCAGGCAGAGCCCAGGCATTGGGAACGCTATTATTTAAAATAACAAATTCATAAGGCAATTCAGGACGATCACTTTGTTTCGCTAACTTGTGGCCGATGTGCTGAACATACTGGGTCAGCGTCGGGTCAAGGTAATAAATCCCCCCTTGACTTTGTTGACTTGGTAGATAGTTTGTCGTGCCGAGTTGCACTTCCTGCTCGGGTGAAATGAGGCTAAGCTGACGTTTGCCCGTGACTGGGTTAACGGCACATCCGGCCAGGACTAAACAGACTAGTAATAGAAGGATGTTACTATTTCGTTTCATAGGACTACTCCGCACAGCGCTTCTGATTGGTGCTAAAATATACAGATCTTTGTGTTCTGATCAAAGCTATTATGCTAGGGCACTTCTGATGCATTTCCTCGTTACTCAGAGGGGCTCCTAGACATTTTTAGTACAACAGGTATTCTTCATCGCTCATATCGAGGATAATACGCTCTTAAAGTAAATTTATTTGGTTACTATTTTTACATGACTATTGATATAGAGAAGTTTGCTATTGTAGCGGGTCAACAGCCTTCAGGTGAACTCGTTGTTGAGCAGTTAGAGGGTGTGCCGACGGAACAGCAGCGCTGTTATCGCTTAATCAAGTCACCTTTATTTGTCTCAGGAATTGCAGCTGGCGATCAGATTAAATTGTTGGACGAATCGCCTGGCGCTTTTAAGTTGATTTGTCGCGGTGGTAATTTGGCTATTAGAGTATTAAGCAAAGCGGATGTAGCGGACCTGGCACGTGAATTGGTGCCAGCGATGGAAACGTTGGGCGCTGTGTTGGACATTGAATCGCCCCGGGCACTGGTATTTTCCATACATGTCAGCATTGGTTTTAATGCGATTGAAGAGGTTTTAAACCAGTGGACTGATGGCACGCTATCGGTGTGGCAGTATGGCAATGTGTATGACACGGATGAGCATAGTACACCGTTGAACTGGTGGAATGAGAGCGCCTTTTCGACTTAAAAACAAAGTACTTAGTAAATAGTGACTGGCTGTAACAAGGAATAATGCGATGCTTGTATTAATTTCACCGGCAAAAACGCTGGACTTTGACACCAAGCCAATAACGAAAGTTAATACCATGCCAGAATTTATTGAAGATTCGGCGGTATTAATAGCAGAATTACAGCAATTATCGGCTAAAAGAATTAGTTCTCTCATGGGTTTATCGGATAAGCTCAGTGAGTTGAATCACCAGCGTTACCAAGCTTGGCAATTGCCGTTTACACCTGAAAATGCCAAACAAGCGGTATTGGCATTTCAAGGAGATGTCTACCAGGGTTTGGAAGCGGATAGTTTTTCGAGTAAG
>JANQMK010000079.1 GCA_028280085.1 Pseudomonadales bacterium | reverse complement strand
GGAAGAAGACATTGCTGCTATCTGGTGTGATGTACTGAAACTCGATAAGGTTGGCGTACATAACAACAGATAGCAGCAATGTCTTCTTCCATGTCCGTGCGCGGAACGACATACTCTGCCTTACCCGCATAGTCTAAACCCCGCTCTCGCAACGCCGTTCGGTCGACCTTACCATTTGGTGTCAGCGGCCAACTCTCTAACAGCATCAATCGACTCGGCACCATAAATTCCGGCAGCTGACGCAACAGATACTCACGTAAGCCTTCGCTCGTCACTACCGCGACTCCCTTCGGCTCTGATAACTGACTATCAACCACCACAAAACCCACCAGCTGTTCTACCCCTGGTTCTCCTAACACCATCACCAGGCTATCCCCTACTCCCTCCGAGCGGTTCAAGACACTTTCTATCTCGCCCAACTCTATCCGTAACCCACGCAGCTTCACCTGGCCATCTATCCTGCCCAGATAATCTATCACGCCATCTCCTCTATAGCGCGCTAAATCGCCCGTCCGATAGAGACGATCTCCCGGCGTTCCCGACAGACCGTTCTCAACAAAAACCGCTTCTGTTAACGCGGGTTTATTCAAATAACCCCGTGCAACGCCCACGCCACCGATAACTAACTCACCCACCGCGCCTACCGGCACCGGCTCTTGCTCCTTATCTAAGATATACAATTGGGTATTCCCTATCGGCTTGCCAATCGGCACCGATACCAGTTCGCCATCTTCGCCTGCGCCAGGACAACGCCACGCGCTCACATCTATCGCCGCCTCTGTCGGACCGTAAAGATTATGTAACTCCGCGCTGTGCTTCTCGTTAAAGCGCTTAACATGCTCCGCCGATAAGGCTTCTCCACTGCACAACACCCGCCGTAAGCTCTTACACGAAGCAAACTCCGGCGTTAATAACATCGCACTTAACATCGATGGTACGAAGTGACATGTCGTCACTGATGTTTGATTTATCAGATCAACCAAGTAGCGGTTATCTTTATGCCCACCCGGCTTGGCAAATACCAGTCGGGCACCACTTATCAAGGGCCAAAATAACTCCCACACCGATACATCAAAACTGAAACTGGTCTTTTGCAATACCACATCATCTGTTTGTAATTGATAGGTCTCTTGCGCCCACAACAGACGATTCACCACCCCACTGTGCTGGTTCATCACCCCTTTTGGTTGACCGGTCGAGCCCGAAGTGTAAATCACATAGGCCAAATTAGCCCCCGTTATCCCATAGGCCGGGTTCTGTAAGGTAGCGTTACTTGGGGCCAACTGCGCCACAGCCGACCAGTCACTGTCTAGACAGATCACATGATTGACCGCTGCCGGCAGTTTCTCTACCAACGACTGCTGGGTAAGCAATACCTCTGCCCCACTGTCCGTTAACATATAAGACAAGCGGTCCTCAGGGTAGTCCGGGTCTAATGGTACATAGGCTGCTCCCGCCTTTAAGATACCCAGTAAACCCACTATCATCTCGATACTACGTTCGACGGCTATCGCTACCATCGATTCATTACCCACTCCCCGGTGTTGTAAGTAATGTGCCAGTTGGTTGGCGCGACTATTTAATTCGGCATAGGTTAACTTGGTATAGCTTAACTCGGTATAGCTTAATTCGGTATCGGCGTATACCACTGCCACTCGCTCTGGGGTCTCTGCCACTTGCTCCTCAAACAGTTGCGGCAACACCGCTTGGCGATAAGGACGTGCTGTATCATTCCAGCTATGCAGCAGCTGTTGACGCTCCTCCGGGAACAAATAGTCCAGCTCACCTGCTCGCTCAACCCCGGCCACCACCTGCTGACTGATCAATTCAAAACGTGCCAACAAACGACAGTCTTCGTAACTATCACTGTAATACTCTTGTTCTAATACCAAATGGTCTGGATCAACCCGCACCGCTACCTGCACGCTACCATCAGCCAGTGGCTGAATCCGCTCTACCGGTTGCTCTGTACCCAGAAAAATCGGGTTGCGGACATAATTAAAAAAGTTAAATGAGAAATTGACACGGCCCGGTGTGGATAATTGTCGCTGTTGTAGCAGAGAAATGTCTTTAACGGCTTGGACGGCTTCGTGATCCCGCTTAACCTGGGCAAATAGATCGTCGAAGCTGATGCTCCTTAGGGTCGCTGGATTGAATACATTGGGTAAGGCTTGGTAGTAACAACCCACCCCATTCAAGTGTTGGGCCGAACGGCCAGCAACAAACTCGATAAATTGAAAATCATCATCTGGACTGTACAGTTTATTGAGCAGCAACGCGTAGAGTGTTTTAAAATAAAGTGTGGGCGTAATACGCTTTTTAAAACAGAACTTTCTAATCTCATCCCAATGGCTCTTGGTAAACGGATGGGCATGGCTAATACGACGAGCAACACGGCGAGATGTTTGATCAGTGGACAAGTCCCCGCCATCGGTGGCTGAGTTAGCCGGCGACGGTACCATGAGCGGCTTGACATTGGCTAGCCGAGACTGCCAATAGGCAACTATCGCCGGGCTGTCATAGCTCGCTTTAGCTTCTTCAATAAAACGTGGGAAGGTATCGTCAAAATAAGGTAACGGTTTATTCAACCGAAGTGCTTCGTAAAATTCGACTATCTGGTTACCTAAGAGGACGCAAGTTATGCCATCCCAAATAACATGGTGGCCTGCAACAATGATTAAATACCGTTCCTTAGCGATTTTTACTAAGTGAAAACAGAACAGCTCGTCAGCATAAATATCATAGGGTTTAATAATAGTATTAAGGATCAACTCCCGTTTGGCCACCTCATCTAGTTTCTCTTGCGAGTAATCGACACACCTAAAATTTACCATTGGTTCATTGCCAACAGCTTGATAAGCAACATCCAAGAACGGTCGGTTCGCCGGTACCAATCTAGTTCGCATGACGGCACTAGACATTGACACATGACCAATAGCCTGTTGCATGATATCCACATCAAGTTCGCCGCTCACCTCTACCACAAAGCCCATGCCATTCTCTGTGGTATCAGGTTTAGTCAATGCAGAAAGATAGATATCGCGCTGCATAGCCGACAATGGCAAAATCATTTCGGTATCGTTGCGGTCTACCTCCAGCAAATCAAACAAGTCACTGCTATCATACATTGGCAACTTGTCAATTGGCGATGACAATGTAGTCACAATAGCGTCAAGCACATTAATAAAATGTTGCGCCATGGCAGCGATAGTGACTTCATTAAACAGGTGAGTATTGTATTCAAAGTTAGCCATGGTTCTAGCATCGGAAGGGCTCACATAAAGTGTCACATCATATTTCGCAATGGCCTCGTCCATAGCCATAGATTGAATTTGTAGCCCACCCATTTCTACATCACTATGGACATCAACCGATGTGAGTCCCTGTTGTTGAGCGAAAGCCACTTGGGCCACCGGTGCACGATTGGGAGCGCGCTTAATATCCAATGACTCCAAAACCAACTCAGCCGGAGCATACTGGTGATTAAAAGCTTGGAGAGACGTCTGTTTTATTCGCTCGAGGTAGTCGCCGACAGTGGGATTACCGGCTAAATCGGTACGTATTATGATAGAATTAACAAACAGGCCGACCAAGCTTTCCAACTCTTGGTAGTTGCGTCCAGCAACAGGAACACCAATACAAATATCTTTTTGTCCCGACCAACGAGACAGCATCAGCGAGTAAGCCATAAGGTTTAACATAAATGAGGTGCAGGCATTCAGCTGACAAAATTTGCTACACTTCTCTACTAGAGGCGGTGGTATTTCAACTCGATAGTACGCACCATCGTAAGTCATCTGCGCCGGCCTTGGTCGATCGGTGGCTAGCGTAATTGAATCAGGTGCACCCTGTAACTGTTTGACCCAATAGCCAGTCTGCTGCGTCAGAAAATCACCTTGCAGATACTCACGTTGCCACATCACATAATCGCCGTACTGCAACATGAGTTCCGGCAGTACCGTTGGTTTGTTTTCCTTAACACCATCGTACAACGTAAAAACTTCGTTAATAATCACGCCAACAGACCAGCCATCGGCAATGATATGATGCATATTAACAAGTAGTATATACTCTTCTAACTCAGCATTAGTTCGGACTAATTCCACGCGAAATAATAAGTCTTGCTCTAGGTCAAAGGGTATTTTAACGCGCTCCACCAAATATTCTTTAATATCTTGCTGGCGCAGTTCATCATTCCCTCCTGGATAATCTCGTGTAGAAAAATCAATAATTGGCGTAGTCCAACTATCCAACTGTCGGAACTGCTGCTTGGCCTCGTCACCATGTTGAGAAAACTGCGGTTGAGAAAACTGCGCTCGCAATACATCATGCCGTTGTAAAACAATTAAGATAGCAGCATCCATGGCCATTAAATCAAGATTGCCCCGAACCGAATAAGCACCAAACATATTGTAAGCGGCACTGGTTTTATCCATTTGATAAAGAAACCACAACCGCTGTTGCTCAAAAGACAAAGGGTAATAATCCTGCTGAATATCCGATTTTTTTGGAGCTGGCGGCAAAGTTAGAGCACTTTCTGGCGATTGATGATCTTGTAAGTAGGCCGCTAACGACTCGATGGTTCCCAACTCAAAGAAAGTTTGCAGGTTTAAGTCAGTTTTGAACATTCGCTGAATTCGCGTTAAAACTTGCATGGCTGTCAGCGAATGCCCACCTACCAAGAAAAAATTATCCCGTACACTAATCTTTCCCGTACCCAACACATCGCACCAAATTCTCTCAATATCGTGTTCTATGGCTGAACGCGGTGCAGTGTAATGTGCCGCTGAGCCATTGTCTTGGTCAAGCTGAAGTAGCGCCTTGCGATCAACCTTGCCGTTTGGTGTCAGCGGAAACAGATCAACAGTGACATATTTGCTCGGCGCCATATAGTCCGGTAATACGTGTTGAATATAATTTCGTAAAATAGTAACTAAGGACAACTGTGGCTCGGCAGATAAATCGTCTGCTGCTTCGGTTCGACGCTTAACAAAAGCTATCAACGTTTGCTGGTGGTATAACACCACGACGTCGTCTACTAATTCGTGTTGCGACAAACATAGTTCCACTTCGCTCAGTTCCACACGATTGCCACGCACCTTGACCTGAAAATCTTTCCGCCCAATATAGCTTAGGTAAGTTGGGACACCATCCGAATCAGCATCAAGTACTACCAGATCACCGGTATAGTAGAATAAACCTTCCCCATAAGGGTTTGATCTAAATTGTCGTCCAGTCAATACTCCGTCTTTCAAATAACCTAGTCCAACACCAATACCAGCAACACACAGCTCACCGACCTGACCTGGAGGTACTAAACGTCCACTACTGTCAACAACATAGAGTTGTACATTATCAATTGGTCGACCAATTGGCACCACATCCATACCACGGGTAAGCTCTCGCTTTGGTGCATTTAGCCGATAAAATGATGCTATATCAGTACATTCAGAAGGGCCGTACATATTGGTAATGATGCAATTAAATGAATCCGACTGAATCCATGAACTGAGCTGAGTCAATTTGAGTTGCTCACCGCCAAGAAACAATGCACGCAAAGGTTGTAGCGCGGTGAAGTCGTTGGTGTCATAGATAAATGGCATGAAGCCACTCGGTGAACAGCTCAAGATACTTATTCGGTGTTGCAGGACTAAGCTTTTGAATTCCTCAACATCATAAGTAGACGTATGAGGAAAAATAAGCCTTCCCCCACAGCATAATAATGCCAACAAGCTTTTTTGCGTAAGATCAAAACCTATCGAAGTAACGATTAGGGTACTATCAGCACTCGTTATATCGTATTCAGCAATAAACCATTGCAGCAAGTTAACTTCACCGCGATGTTTTATTCTTACCCCCTTAGGCTGGCCAGTAGAACCTGAAGTATAGATAACATATAGCTCATCATCAGACCTATCCTCTTGGCTCGCTAGTTTATTTGACATTGATGATAACTGTCGCCCACTACGCAAAACACGCTCTGATTCCGTAGGACTGCTCTCAGCATAACTGGCAAGTTGGCTGGCCATGCTGGCTAGATGAATGGGTAAAATATGCTTTTCAGTAACGATTGTTGAAAACCCTCGTTCAGCTAGATCGCTCTCACAAATGAGGGCACCTACTGAAGCGTGGCCGAGTATCGCTGTAATACGCTCGTCTGGATAGTTAGGATCAATAGGTACATAACTGCCACCTGACTTTAGAACGCCCAATATAGCAACCATTAGTTCAGCAGAACGAGGCAAACAGATAGCTATACGCCTTTTGTCACCAGGCGCTTCAGCCAATATGTAATGCGCTAATTGATTGGCTCGTCGGTTGAGTTCAGCATAAGTCAATTCAGTACTACCATGAACAATTGCTGTCGAATCCGGAGTTCTTGTGACTTGGGCTTCAAACAAGGCATCTACTGTACCTACAGCCGAACGACTGTTTAAGGTACCGTTCCAATGGCCTGTTTCTACGCTTGTCAACAATGCTTGCTGATGGGCAATTATAAACTGCAATCTGTCGACTTCACTAACACCAGAGATTATTTGCAAGCTTAGCGCTGATAATCGCTTTAAAAACTGATTATCTTCGAATTGCCCTTCATGACACGCTAGTTCCAATTGTACGGTTTTCCTATTGTCTCGAATCGTCAGTTCGACCATATCGTCGGCTACAGGCGTTACCGGTTGGATTTTGAGATAGGCGTCAAATAATACAGGGGGTTGTGTAAAATTAATAAAGTTAAAGGAAAAACCGACGCCGGACGACGCAATTAATTGCCGCTGCAAAAAAATCGAAAAATTCTGGTGATCTCGGGCTTCATTTTGTCGTCGCTTCAATACATTGAGTAACGCATCTACCGTGCCATTAGTTAGGTATTCGTGATCATAAATAATGGGGACCGATTGAAAAAAGCAACCCACCCCTACAGCAAACTTATTGACCCGGCCCGATACAAATTCAGAAACAACAAAGTTACTTTCTGCTCTACAATAAAGCTTTATCAAAAGGCCGTACAGTGCTTTAAAATACAATGCTGGCGTAATACGTTTTTTAAAACAAAAATGTTTAATCCGTTGCCAATGCTGCTCTTCCAACTCAATAGCTGTCTTCAACACCGCTCTATCGCTAACAGGACTATCGAATGCAAGCGTTTGAAAAGGCGCCGCCAACGATAAAGGCTCAACCTCGGTCAATTCCGCCGCCCAGTAATCGCGAATTCTTTTGTTATCCATATTGCTAAGATTGTCAGCAACATAGTCAGGAAAAACATCATTGCGCGGCGAAATTGAATGCCCCCTAATGACGGCCTCATAATTCTGTAACAAAGCATTGCCGTGGATAGAAAAACTAATACCATCCAACATCATATGGTGAGCGGCATATACCGCAACAAATCGGTTTCTTTTAAGTTTTATTAAGTAACACTTGAGTAACGGATCTTTTTCGATATCATACGGCCGCTCGATCAAACCCCTTACGTAGTATTCTATTGCCCCATCATCCATTGGGTTATTAGATAAATCAATAGTGATAAAACTGGGATCTGCTTTAGCTAGTACACATTGATAGGCAACATCAGTATAAGCGACATGACTCGCCACAATGTCAGTGCGTAAAATCGACCAATCCTGCGCTAATCTCGAAAACTCTTGACGCAACACCTCAGCATCAACGGGTGCGTCAATAAATATATAGAAACCTGTACTATTTTGCTTAGTCGTAGGATTAAGGGCACTGGCCAAGTATAAATCACGTTGCATCGCGGTCAGTGGCCGAATTGACTCGTAATCGGTAGTGGACAACTCTAATAGTTCAAATAGCTCCTCTTCTCGCAAGAATTCCAAATCGGTGATAATGGTATCGGCTGATACCAACAGCTGGGTAACTAACCGATCAAAGTAATTCGCAATGCGGATTATTGTCTTATGTTTAAAAATATGTGAGTTGTAAACTAAAGAGATATCATACTGTTGATCGCATTCAACAACATTTAATATCAAATCATGCTTAGCAAATACATTTTGTTGTGGCACTATTCTCAACGTCATGTCACCGGTCTGATAGCCACTATCAGAACTCAACCGGGTTTGACTTGATTCACTACGATACGTAAATGATACTTGAGCTATTGGCGTATAGTTAAGGTGCCGTTCCACTTCCAGCGTTTCTAGAACCATTTCAAAAGGAATAATCTGATTGTCAAAACAATTGTAAACGCTGGTTTTAATCGCATCGATCAGATCGCCCACCGAAACGGTATCGTCAATGAGCGTGCGCACTACTAAAGTGTTAACCAAAAAACCTACCACATCTTCCAGCGCAGGATCAAAACGTCCCGCTACGGGTGTCGCGATACAAATATCTTTTTGCTTGCTAAATCTTGCTAATAGTATGTTATACGCTGTAATAAAAAATACAAACGGGGTACAGTGTTGCTGAACGCAAAAATCTTCTACTTTACCTTTAATGTTAGCGTCAAAATCGAAACTATAACCAGCGCCTTCATAGGTCATAACTGAAGGGCGCGGCATATCTTTCGGCAGTTCCAACTGTGAAGGCGCATTAGCTAGCACACGCTGCCAAAAGTCAAGTTGTTTTGCCAAAGCTTCGCTGGTCAACCATCGATGTTGATAGAAACTAAAATCAGCATAGTCTACGGCATTATCGGCATCATTTGCTGTCATTATCTGGTTAGCCGAACCGCCGTCATCGAACAGTTGATAATATTGCACAACATCTCGCAAAATAATATCTAGCGACCAAGCATCGGCGACAATATGGTGTAAGCTAATAACTAGTAAATAACGCTCATGACCCAAACTAAAGTCAACTGGTAACACTTTTGCTATGGCGTTAGCAATTACATCAGTATTGCTATATAGCGTTGCCCTAAACGGCAATTGTCTGACTAAATCAAACGGCTTTGTCAGTTCTTCATCAAGTAATTGAGTAATATTATCTGTCGGCTGTAACTGAACTATGTTGAGCTGCCAAGTATCCATGGTCTGCACTTTCATACCTGGCCCGGAGTATTCATCCTCATCTCGTTTTTCAACTATCTTCGAACGCAAAATAGTATGTTTTTTTACGACCGCATACATCGCTTGTTGAACGGCTTCTTGATTAACGCGACCTGACAATTCAATCGCGGCTGACAAATTGTAGGCCGCGTTTTGCGTGCTAAATTGATCTAAAAACCAAAGGCGGTTTTGCTGATAAGTCAACGGCCACCACGTCGTATCTGCCACTTTTTCAATTGACGGCAAATCTGTTGCAGATATATTCTGCTTACTATTGGCGAGACCGCGACCTGCACTTAGCCTAATTTGCTCGATTACCTGAGCTAAATACTCAATAGTAGGGCTTTCAAAGATTGTTCTTAGAGGCAACTCTACACCCAACTGCTTTTTGATACGCAATACTATACGTGTCGCCAACAGAGAATGGCCACCAATTTGAAAGAAATTATCGGTTATCCCGATACGCTCAAGCTGTAGCAAGTCCTGCCAAATGTGCGTTAACTGCCGTTCAAGCTCACTGCGTGGCGCTCGATAAGGCTGCAGCGAGATTGAGTCACCCGCTAGCTGAAGTAAGGCTGTTTTATCTATCTTACCGTTCGGAGTAAGTGGCAACCTCTCTAACGCGATTATGACAGATGGCACCATATAGTCTGGTAACAATTTTCCTAGAGAATGCCTTAAACGTTTATTTAAGTCTTGTTGAACTTCTTCTTTTTGATAATCAAGATCACTGCTAGTACAAACAATAAAAGCAACTAAGCGTTTACCACTTTGAAAACGGTCTTGCACAATAACAACACAATCACCAACACCCTCCTGCCCTTGAATAACGGATTCAATTTCTCCCAACTCAACGCGAAAACCTCGCACCTTCACTTGATTGTCGACCCGACCTAAATAGTCGATGTTGCCGTCAGCAAGATAGCGCGCTCGATCTCCAGTTTTATAAACACGCCCACCCCGCCCCAGTAATTTAGCAAATGGGTCATCGGCATATTTTTCTGCACTTAAATCAACACGATGGAGATAACCCTGTGATAACACCTCGCCGCCAATCAGTAGCTCACCTTCGACACCTTGCGGTACCAGATTCAGATAATCATCAACAATATACAACCGGGCATTGGCTATAGGACAGCCGATAGGCGGTAATTCAGGCCAAGTGTCTTCGTAGGTATCCAGTGAATGCTGAGAAACAACATGAGATTCGGATGGTCCATACTGGTTTACTAGACGGCATTGCGGTATCGCGCGGAAGAACTGTCTGATTTCCATTGTTATTTTTAGTTGCTCGCCAGCTACAATAATTTCTCGCAGACAACTAGGGTATAATGATAACTTTACCGCGGTTTCAGCTAAATTCTGCAGCACTACATAAGGCAAAAACAAACGATTGAGTTGACGCTCTTGAATGACAACGGACAATAAGCTCTCAAAATCCATGCGTAGCTCTTCATGGATGAGCACCAGTGTACCGCCACTGGTGAGGGTCGCAAAGATCTCCTGAAAACAAACATCAAAACCCAGCGCGGCAAATTGCAGGGTTTTGCTATTGTATTTTTTAAGACTATTTTCCACCTGGTGTTGCGTGCTTTGGTTTTGCCACTGTAACAAATTACTCAGTGGACCATGAGGCATGACAACGCCTTTGGGTTTGCCAGTGGTACCCGATGTATAAATGACATAAGCCACTTGCTGTTGGCTGACTAAACATGACGTATTATCAACAGGCAGTTTAGCTATATCCGGCCATTGGCTGTCTAGACTAATGGCATTGACTCCCACACCTGTAAGAAGGTGCAACAAACTCTGTTGCGTTACAACATTGCCTACTTGGGAATCCGCCAACATATAGTGCAAGCGAGCTGAGGGATAATTTGGGTCAAGTGGTACATAAGCGCAACCGGCTTTGAAAATACCTAGAATACCCACCACCATCTCCACCGAACGCTCGAGGCAAATCGCCACTAAACTGCCATTGGTCACCCCTCTCTGTATTAGATAGTGAGCCAACTGATTAGCCCGTTGATTCAGTTCAGTGTAACTAATGGTTTCGTTGTCAAATTCAATTGCTATGGCATCCCCATTAGCGAGTACTTGCTGCTCAAATAGATGATGAGCACAGTATTGCCGGGAATAATCGACAGCGGTGCGATTCCATTCATTAAGCTGTTTATCAATATCCTGCTGGCGTAAAAGTGGTAGTTCTCTAATTGGGCAATGGGGCTGCGTAACAATAGCAGACAATAATATCTCAAAATGAGCAGAAAGACGCTCAATACTGGCATGATAAAATAGATCCGCATCGTATTCAAAGTGCCCTTCCAACCCATTGTCAGTCTCTGTCAGCAGCAACAGCAAATCGAACTTTGCCGTATGATTATCTGCCATAGATACCGAGACTTCTAAGCCTGGTAAGCTAAACTGTGGTGACGGCGTGTTTTGTAAGACTAACATCACCTGAAACAAAGGCGAATGAGTGAGGCTTCTCTCAGGTTGCAACCGGTCAACCACCTGTTCAAAGGGCACGTCTTGGTTATTATATGCTGCTAACGTATTAGTCTTAACTTGTTGCACCACATCAGTAAAACTCGGATTACCAGAGAGATCGCTCCGCAATGCCAGGGTATTAACGAAAAAGCCTATCAATGGTTCAAGTTCAGTTCGCATACGATTGGCGATAGGACTACCCACACAGATATCGTTTTGTTGGGTATAACGTGCCATTAAGACTTGAAACGCGGCCAACAACGTCATATAAAGGGTGACGCCTTGACGCTTACTCAGTTGATTGAGGTTAGTGGTTAAATCAGCAGCCAGCTGTACTGGCAGTTTCTGCCCCCGATGTATTTTTTGCGCCGGACGTAATTTATCGGTCGGTAGTTCCAACACAGCGACGTCAGCCAATTGGTTTTGCCAATAATCTAACTGGGCATCACAATGCCCTTCAGTTAACCTAGCCCTCTGCCAGTTGGCATAGTCAGCATACTGAAGCGGTAGTGGTGGTAATGGCGATGGTTGTTGATTAGTAAAAGCGGTATAAAGTGCCATGAGTTCACTAATCAGCACGCCGCGAGACCAACCATCGGAGATAATGTGATGCATGTTAACAAATAGCTGATGCTCATCATCACTGAGCGATACTAGCGTTGTTCTAACCAAGGCATCGCTAGATAAGTCGAACGGGCGCTCAAATACATCTGTCTTTACTTCCGTTAACAATTGATCCCTTTCTCGCTCGCCCTTCTGCCTCCCATCTTTAAACACAAAATGCCACCGGGACTTATCTAAGATGCGTTGCTTCGGCTCACTATTCACTGTAACAAAGGCGGTACGTAAATTTTCGTGACGCTCTATAATAGTTGTTAACGCTTCCTCTAGCGCCCGAATATCTATTGTACCTCGCATACTGACACAACCAGGCATGTGATAGAATGCGCTGTTAGGCTCTAACTGATCTAAAAACCAAAGCCGTTCTTGCGCATAAGACAATGGCCAGTCCTTGTCTTTACGTAAATCGGGGGCAACCACTGGCACCAACCTGGATGAGGGGGCCACCCTTTGATGGCTAAAGATATCATCTTTTACTTGCTGGCCAGTTACTGGGGATGACGCTGATGAATTGACTTGAGCTGAATCTGAATCAACTAACCAGCGTGCTAGGCTTTCAATCGTTGGGCGCTCAAATAAAGCGCCTAGTGGTAACTCAATGGATAACTCCCGTTGCATTTTCGCCACAACCTGAGTTGCCAGTAAAGAATGCCCCCCCATGGTAAAAAAGTTGTCCAGAATACCAATTCTTGCCGCCCCCAAGATTTCCGCCCAGATCTCCACAAGCCGCGTCTCTAAATCACTGCAAGGTGCCACATAATGAGAACTTGTCACTAGATTATCAGGGACTGGTAACGCTTTTTTATCAAGCTTGCCATTGGCTGTTAGTGGTATGTGATCTACTAACAAAAATGCGGAGGGCACCATATAATCGGGTAATACCTCGGCTAAAGAGGCACGCAAGCTATCATCCATGTGGAATTGGATAGCCTCTGCAGCGGCATCCCGTTGAGGCGTTTTCGAGATAGATTTATTATCAGCCGCCTCAGTAAGAACAAGGTATGCCAATAGCCGCTTGTTGCCATTGTTATCAGCTTGCGCGATAACAACACAGTCCTCTACTTGGGGTTGCTGCAGTATGGTAGAACGCACTTCGCCCAGTTCAATACGATACCCACGTATTTTAACTTGGTCGTCTAACCGTGATAGATATTCTATATTACCGTTAGATAAATAACGCGCCAAATCTCCAGTGCGGTATAAACGGCCTTGACCAAATGGATTTGCGATAAATTTTTCGGCCGTTAGTGTATCATCATTAATATAACCGCGTGCCAGATTATTACCGGCAACGCACAACTCTCCAGCAACGCCAATAGGCACTGGTTGCAGTGCCGAATCGACAATGTAAATTTGCGTATTCGGCAAGGGCCGTCCAATAGGCACAGAACCAGATGCGGATTGGCATTGACCCGTTTGAATCAGCGCTTTTACATCCAGCGCAGTTACGCCAACCGTGGTCTCCGACGGACCGTAATGATTGTAAAGCTGGCAATCGGGGGCCAGTTCATTAATGTAGAGCGCTAACTCCCAGGGTAATGCTTCGCCCCCTAAAATTAAACACCGTTTGGGAATTAGCTGAGCAGCGCAATCCGGTGCGTTTGACAATAACGCCTGTAAATGGGATGGCACTATCTTCAGACAATCAATCGCTTGCTGCTGACAGTAGCGCGCAAATTTTTCACTAGACAATGCTCGTTCT
>JANQMK010000043.1 GCA_028280085.1 Pseudomonadales bacterium | reverse complement strand
GAGGCAAGCAGGGGTTTGATGCTAGTTACGTGGCGTTCTTCTAGAAATGCCACCGCATGCTGGTTCGTGAATTGCAGGCGGATTGGCCCCTTGTCACTGGTGACCCACAGCGTAATGTGTAGTTGAGACGGGCCTTGGTGTTTTTTATCTTCCCACTGGCGGGTGAGTAGAAAAGCATTTAGTAGTTCGAGCACGTTAATAGGTCGATCATTGGTAAGATGTTAAAATAATCTGCTTTGCTGCTATGGTTAAGAACGGTATCAAAATAAAAGAATAAAGCAAAAAATAAAAGCTACCTGCAAAATCTAATGCCGACAGCCATTGCTGAACTTGCGGCTAAGCTTATGATTAAAATGGTGATACTTTTAACAATAGATTGGACGGTATCACCGATACAACACCGCATACAATGCGCCAAGGGAACGAGGGAATCACCGTATTGGCTTTCTTTTTTACCACAGCGTTGACAATAAGAGACGCTGCGTTGTCAGCACTGATAACAAACGGCTTTGTGTGCATGTCCTCAGCAATATCTGTTTCTATAAAACCTGGATGCACAATGGTGACTTGGATATTTCTTTTTTTCAACTCCATTTGTGTTGCTTTTAAATAGTGGCTAAACCCGGCTTTGGAAGCAGAATAGGCGCCACTGCCAGGAATTGGGACATACGCTGCAATTGAAGAAATGCCAACGATGGTACCACCACCAGCTTGGCGAAAAATACTAGCGGCCGCATCAACAGTTGCCATCGCGCCGATCAAATTGACATTGATAACATGTTTTTCGTTATTAAAATCATTTACCCCGGTACGATGAACATTGGCGGTTCCCGCATTTGCGATTACGGTGGTAACGCCTCCTAAGCGGTCGGATAATTGTTGTATGGCTGGCGCCACCGTTGAGTGTTCAGCCACATCTAAGGGGGCGATTTCTACCGTTAGGCTATCGCCACATTGATGGTGAACTAGCTCTTTGACACGTTTTAGCTGTTCTGTGCGACGAGCCATCAAACCTAAGCCGTAGCCTTGTTTAGCGAAAGCGAGGGCTAAAGACCTACCGATGCCTGATGATGCTCCGGTAATTATCACGTTGTTGTTTATGTTGTTCTTCATATTGGTACTCCCTTTGGGCACTACTTATTGGTAATCCCTATTTGCCACTCCCCCCTTTTGCCACAACCTATTTGCTATTTGGTAACTCCTAAATTATTGGCATATCCACAGCCCAATAAATCCAAATGTCGCAGCGAAGATCTTGTGCTCGGAATTGTAACACAGTCAGCGTTGGTGCATCCCAAATAAAAGCGTCGCACTGTCAACCTCTAATCTATTGATCTGTCTGATGCCAGTGCCAATGAATGATTTTAAATAATTAGCATAAGCAGATGATCGGAGCGGGCTATTTTGTCGAAAACCCTTACAGTTACGTCCATTTTGGTTTTTAAATAAGCACTAAAGAGTTGATATATAACGAACAAATATTCACACTAGCGGTTGGCACAATACCTGCTCAATTATGACAATAAGGTATGTATTGTGGCGTTTAAACTGAGGAAAGTGTGTTAACTAGACTTTATAAATTCGGGCTCGCAGTTGTTTTTTTGATGTTGGTGGGGCCTGTGTCGTTTGCATTAGAAGATGTTGTAACGAATCAATCGCTGGCACGCCCATTTGATGGCGATAGCCCCGCTCTCGTTGATGCTGGAAGTGACATAAAAGCGGAGGGACAGCACAGTCTATTTGATGGATTTAAGCAAAATAGGCAGGCTAGTAATGAAAGCGAGTCTGTGCAACGGGGCACCGTCATAAACGCTTTTGATTTGGCACTATTTGGTTTGCTTTTGGCTGCCTACGGCCTTTATCGGCGCTGCGCTAAACGGTAGCCGTGTCGAATCTATCGGTCAGTCTGCCAAAAGTTGGTTGGTTAACTGTTTGATGTGAGGTGGCACTCCTCGCATCTGGTTAATACGGTTCTGTAATTGTTTCACTTTCTCAGTATGCCCTAGCATTTGATAGCTTTTAGCTAGTTGATACCACGTAAGCGCATCCGGTCGCAGACGGTTGGCTGTCTCAAAGTAATGGATAGCTTGTTGGGCCTGGCCTAGTTTGAGCTGGGCGATGCCTACATTATACAAGCTTTCAATATGTTCTGGATTAAATGAGAGTGCCTGCTTATTTAACGCAATGCTTGCAACGTAATCTCCCTTTAATAGGGCGATTTGAGCTTGTAAAAAGTAGTACTGATCTTGGTGTTGTGTCTCCCATTGTACTGAATGCATAGTTTCTAACGCTTTATCAAACTGCCCCATATTAGCGTAAGCGGAAGCTAACTGGTAACTGTTGTTATTCGGCGGTATGGTTGGCGCAGGTACTATCAGTGACGAGAGTATTAAGGCCGCTCCCGCCATGAGTGATATCGATAACGGCTTCATCCGTCTTGCTTGCCATTGCTCTATACAATAGTTGAGATAAAAACCTGTCCCGAGAGCGATGCAGGGTACCAGGGGAAATCGTAATCGAGCTGCCGTATAAAAGCATAGGCAGGTAACCATGATGACGATGCATGGCAATACTAATATTGCGGCACGTTTGTCTAGTCCTATTGCAAGCATTAGTCCTGGAATTCCTAAACCAAACACGAAGGCATAGTTGAATAAAGGCAATCCCAACAGTTGGGATTGCGACTCTGCATCGTAGTAGTTGTAGACACTCGGTATCTCTGTATTTGATATCAAGTGGGCTATTCGTGTTAATAGCAACCTAGGCACATCATATCGGTTATTCCATAAATAATGGATCGCTTCTGTAAACCAATATCGAACAGATGCGTTGGTATTAAGTTCAGTGCCGAGACGTTTTTTTGCTTCCTGCCGGTAGTAGTAATCTATGCCGAGTGGGTCGTTTTTTTTAACAAAAGCCGGCGGGCCGTGGTTGCCGCCGTGATTATCAGGGTTGAAAGCACTGTAAGCCACATAACCACTATTATTACTAATTGCTTGCCATTCGCCCTGCACAAAGTAGTTGCGCGCTAGCGCTATTGAAATAACTAAGCAGAAGCCTAAGATGAAACTCGTTAGAGGTATTAGCATTGGTTTTAGTTGTTGTCGATGGGTTGCCAGTTGCAACGCTAGTACTAACGGCAACAGTAAAACAAAATTACCCCGCAATAAAGCCAGTAGTCCTAGTAAACCGCCTGTAATTAACCAACGGGCATTACGTTTGTCGGGTGGTGCATCAATTGACCAGAGGTAGCTGCGTATCACGATAAGTACGCCGAGAGCGGTCGTACTCGCTTTTAGTAAAATGGGTGAATAAAAAATGGCGAGTCCGTAACAAGCGTAAATGATACCAGCAAATATTGCACTTCGTTTATTCCATAGCTTTTGTCCGATCTGAACAATTAGAATAACAGCGACGCAGTCTGCGACAATTTGTAACATCCTTGCTAGGAACAGTTTATCACTTAGCAGAAAGCTAATTGCTAGCAAATATGAGTACAAGGGGTCGAGGTGAAAAGTATAGTCGTCTCCCAGCCATGCACCAGCGGCTAGGAGACGACCTTGGTTGATATAAAATGCTTCGTCAACAATAGGGAAGTAGTAAAAGGGGTTATCGATTGACTCTGCGAGATAGATCAGGCGTAACAGTAATGCTAATAAAAACAGACTGCCGACAACGCGCGAATGATTGATGACAACAGGGTTGGCAGGATGATGGCACTGGTTAGGGGTATCATGCAAAATATATTGTCCGATGACTGATACAGAAGCTAGTTGATATCATTATAGAAAATCATTAGAAGATAAACAAAAATGACGAGCAAACTCAGTTGCTAAGGCGATCGTCAGCTGCAACTTGCTGGCCTGTTGTCTGATGTAACAATACCGACGGGTTAGGTTTGGCATTATTTGATACTAGGCTCAATACGGTTGACCAGTGTTATCGTTAACGATTTATTCGTCTTTCCGGGGGGGCGCTGGCCTCTGATATCGCATGTGGATCTTGGTGTATTGTCACCTCCATATGAGGGTAATGAAGACGAAACGATTCTTCCACCTCATCAGCAATTTCGTGGGCTTGTATTAAGGGCATATCGTTGGGTAATTCTAGATGAAATTGGACAAAGGTTGTCTGGCCAGACTGGCGAGTTCTTAAATCGTGCATACCTAATACACGTTTATTTGCCAATACGAGGTCAAAAATTGCTTCTCGTTCAGCGGGTTCTAGTTCACGATCCATCAATATGTTGATGGATTTCTTACCTATCTCCACAGCGCCGTGCAAGATGTACAGTCCAACGAGTATGCCCATCACGGCATCAAATTGTTTAAAGCCGTAAGGTATGAGTAACAACGACACTAGAATGGCCATATTAGATAGTAAATCGGATAGGTAGTGTAATGAGTCGGCTTCGATGGCAGCTGATTGAGTTTTTCGAATAACATATTTTTGAATTGCCAAGAGACAGATGGTGACAATAATAGAAAATACCATCACGGCTATTCCGATGCTCAGCTGTTCAACTTCTGTGGGATAAATGAACCGCTTAACCGCTTGAATGAGTAGCAACACTACGGAACCACAAATAAATGCTGCTTGCGAAAGCCCCGCTAGTGCCTCTGCTTTGCCATGCCCAAATTTATGATCATCGTCAGCTGGCATCAATGCATAACGAATAGCAAAGAAATTGATTATCGATGCACAAGCATCCATCAAGGAATCAATTAATGATGCCATAATGCCGATAGAATTGGTGAAATACCAGGCGCCAAGTTTAACTGTAATCAGTAACACTGCCGTTAGAACGGATGCAGTAGCGGCAAGCCTTAGGAGTTTTGCGTTGTCTTCGATAAGAGCCATGTGTTGGAATTATACCAGCTTTAATAAAATACTACCTAACAGAGCCTCAGCTAAGAAGAATAACATGTTACACTCTAACACCAGGTAGTTAAAAAATAATCATGCCTAGCGTATCTCTCAGTAGTTGTGAAATGCTCTGACGCTTGAGCGCTATGTGGCTTTCGTATATTTCTTCTATCAATTAGGACCTCGGGATTAGCTTATTATGCTGATGATAGTTGCAAAATTATTAAAAGGACTCAATTCTGCGGCTAGTCCGTCCCAGATCGCGCTTGCTGTTGCTTTTGCGGCTGTGATGGGCTTGACGCCGCTTATGTCTTTGCACAACCTGATTGTTTTATTTCTGGTGCTTGTTGTGTGTGTTAACTTGACGACTTTTTTGGTCATGCTGGGGGTGTTTGCGGCGGCGGCTTATGTTTTAGATCCAATATTTCATACGCTTGGTATGAAAGTGCTACATGCTGCAGCATTAAATGAATTATTCAATCAACTTTACAGCAGTACCTTTTGGCGGCTTACTCAGTTTAATAACACCGTTCTAATGGGCAGCTTATTGTTTTCAATTGTGCTATTTGTACCACTATTTGTCGTCAGTCGTTGGGCAACGATAAAATACAGGGATAAATTCCTTGCGTTTGTAGAAAAGACGAAGCTTATCGGATTTATCAAAGGCACCAGTTTGTATAGTGCCTATGTCTCCTTAGCCTCTTAGTGAGCCGCATTGAATAGGGTGTTGGCCAGTAACTGAGAAACGAATATTACTTGATAAAGGATTGGTCTATGGTGAAATGGTTGCGATGGCAGGGGCTAGTTGCATTTGTGATCATTGTTGTCGGTCTGGCTGCCGTATGGATGCTATTGATCGATAATATCGTCAAAGTGTTGATTGAACGCCAGGGCTCCGCGTTGGTGGGGGCGAAAGTTGAGTTAGACAGAGTTGAGCTTACTATCTGGCCAACCTTTGTAACATTGAACAAGTTACAGGTGACGGATCCAGATAATCCGATGACAAATTTGTTGCAAGCTGACGTTATTGCATTTGGTCTGGATACTTTGGCGGCCATTGAAGATAAAATTATTATCGATGAGATGACTATTGAAGGTGTGGGTTTTAGGGTGCCGAGGGAAAGCAGTGGCGCGCTAGAAACTGCTAACCAGCCTTCAGGTGAAGAAGATAAAGGTCACGTCTTTGGTTTTGAGCTCCCTACTATTGAGTTACCCAGTGCGGAAGAATTGCTGAGTACCCATGAGTTTGAAACGGTTACTAAAGCCAAACAACTTAAAGTTAAGATCGCAAATAAGCGTAATGAATGGCAAGAGCTTAAAGGTCAGTTGCCTGATAAATCAAATATTGATGCCTATAAAAAACGTTACCAAGAGATAAAAGAAGCCAAAGGTACACTGAAAAAACTGGCAGCAGTCAAGCAACTGAAGCAGATGAAAAAAGATATTAAGCGTGATATCGATAAGGTCAAGGCGGTAAAAGCACAGCTCGAAGCTGATGTGGCGTCTCTGAAAGCTGATTACAAAGATTTAAAAGCAACTTCTAAGCATGAAGTCAATGAACTTGTAAAAGATCTAGGACTAGACTCAGGAAGTTTAGGTGGTATAGGGCGTGCGTTAATTGGCAAGCAGTTTTCTAGTTACATTGATCAAACTCTTCAGATTTATCGCAAAGCGAGGCCCCACTTAGACAAAATGGGTGGTGCGGAGCAGGATGACAATCAGGAGGAGAAGCAACGTTTTGGCGGCACCTATGTTGAGTTTATTAATGCTAACCCCAGTCCGGAGTTTTTGATTAGACAAGCGAGTCTTGCCGGGCAGTTCATGCATGATAATAGTGTTTTCAACATTAGTGGTTCGCTTAAGGATGTCACTAATGAGCCTGCGGTATTACAACGACCAACCTATATGGTGATACAAGCTGATAGTCCCGATGCTGAAGATATTAAGCTCAACGCGAAGCTCAATCATATTGATGCTAACAACCCTCGAGACGATATAGCTTTGGTGGTGAATAGGCTTGGTATTACTGATATTGCTTTATCTGATGACAGTAGCTTCCCTGTACAATTGGTTCAAGCCAGTACCAATATTTCAGCTGAGCTAGTGATAACGGGCGATATTATTGATTTGCAGACAGATGCGAAATTCTCGGATGTCTCTATGGCTGTACCGCTAGAAGAAGGTGAGATCTCTTCGTTCAAAAGCGCACTTATTGGGGGTTTTCAGAATGTTAAGCAGTTTAATGTCATGGTTGGCGCCGAAGGCGCGCTTGATAGTCCTACTATAACAATTGACACCGATATTGATAAACCGCTAAAGGCGGCGGTGGGGACATTGGTTGATGAAAAGACAACAGCTTTAAAAACGACATTGCAAAGCAAATATGACGAGAGCTTATCAGTTCAATTGAAAGACATCGATAAACAGATGAATTCACTGAATGGTCTCATAGGGGGTGTTGATCAACAGTTAGGTGGGCTAACTAAGTTGCTAAAACTTAAATAGGCCCAACGCTAAGGCTGCAGATGAGTTATATACACTGGCGGCTACTTTTGGGCGTATATTTTAATGCCTAAAAGCCGAGTAAGCTCGATACTAAGCCTTTGTCTGCATTAGCCTGTGTTTGAATGGATATATTAATCTCATTTTGTAGCTGGTTTTTTACTAGCTCGGTCACGGCCTTGGCGAAGTCTGTATCTTCAATTCTGCTTTTTGCAGCGGCGCTGTCGATCTTACGCTGGGACAGGTTTTGTATACTTGATGACAGGCTATTCTGTAAGGTACCAAATTCAACCTGTTTGCTTGTAACAGCTTCAAGGCTTGTATCGATAGCAGTGAGCAGGCCTTCGACGTCAGCACTGCTGGATAAATCTATTGTACTTGCTAAACCAGCATTTTGCAGAGTTTCTTCAATGTTGGATGTCTTAATGTCGAGTGTTTGACTTGCTTCAGTACCAACTTGGAAATTCAGCGTATCGTTTTGGCCAAGGATATTTCTATCGTTAAATTTAGTGGTCTCTGCAATGCGAGCGAGCTCTGTGCGAATGGCATTGGCTTCGTCAGTCAGAAACTGGCGTTGATTGTCATCGAGTGCGCCATTTTCGGACTGCAGGGCAAGCTGTTTAATGCGTTGTAGTCCTTCAGTCACATTACCCAATGCCTTGTCGGCTGTTTGAGCTAAGGCAATGCCTCCTGTGGCGGATTCAATGGCAGCGAAAAAGCCTTGATTTTGCGTACCCAGGCGGTTGGCGATAGCGAGGCCGGCGGCATCGTCCGCGGCATCATTGATTTGCTTGCCACTGGAAAGAGCTTCAAAGGCTTTTTCAGCGCGATTTAGGGAAAGTTGCTGGGTTTTAACAAGGGTATTAACTGCAGTGTTGATGGTAATTGCCATTGTAATTATCTCGATGGTTTGTAACTAGCCAACAATCAGTTTACCTCCTTACCCGTGGCTTTGCTACAATCGTTTAGCTATATAAAGACACGTTAATAGCGATATCATAGGCGCTGTTATTAATGTGCCGCTAGCTTCTAACGGTAAATCGCAAAATTGGACCTAGTTAGCATTTCAGGTGGTTAGTACTTGTAACTGGGTAGGGCATTATGACATAAAGTCGCAAGAGCAAGCTGTTTTAAGCCCCAGTATTTGTTATGGTGCTTGTGTCTAACCCAGTATGTTATGTCAAGCTGCTTTTGGGGGGAAGGTTTTCGTAAGTCAATTGGATTAAATAAGAATAAATATAGAGTATCTAAGACATTAATTTCTATGTGCTGAAGTCGATGCCGCTTAAGTTCTAGTTTGTGGCTTGTTATCTTTGTGAACTAGTTATCTTATTAGGGCGGGGTAAAGCTGTACCAATTGTAACGGATTCTACTGCGTAATTTGCTCATGAGTTGTAGGTGCATTTCATTTGTCGTATCTGAAATACGGCGCTAAATCGGCACATTTAAACATATTTGGAGATGGCCAATGTTTCCGACAATAATCCGACAGTTTTTCGCTATTTTGAGTTTATTGATTGTCATACTTGCTTGTAATCTAGGAGGCAATATGACGGTAACCTCACCTACCAACCAGAGTGTGCATCCTATTCCACCTGAACGCTACGAGTTGACTTTCGCTGAGCCTTTACCTGATGGAGCTCTTATTGCTGCCGAGTTAAATGGAACTGATATTTCGTCATGGTTTTCCATTGCGAGTGATCGTTTGTCAGCAACGGCGGATGGCAATAACTTCGCTAACCTGGTTGTTCCTGGCAGAAATAGATTCAGCGTCTCATCGCCTGCCAATGCGATTGTTTTTTTCTTTTATGATATTGTCGGGCCTGATATTCATATCACATCTGTGACTGAGAATGGAACCAGTCTAACAGTCGCAGGCTATCTGGATGATGAAGACGGGGCTACCGAGTTGCAAGTAGACGGTGTCCTGGTACCTCTGGCGGAAGGAGATACCTTCTCGGCCACGGTAAGTGCAACAGGTGTTAGTCATTTTGTTGCGACCGATACCTTTAATCACGTGTCTGAGGTACGTTATGCAAGGCCAGGCAGTGATATGGTGAACAGTGTTACATTGCAGGTGACGGACGTCTTATTAGCTCAGCTGACGACACAACTTGAGCAATCGATTAATAATGCCGGTGGCAACCTGTTGGAAGCGGCAGATCTGGGTGAGCGGCCGCTGATTTATTCAGGCACCGAGGGAATAGTTACTGCCGAGGTCTATCTAACTACACTCAGCATAGGAACAACTAATTTTGATTTGCTTGTCGACCAGACCAATGCTGATGGCACGCTCGATTTAAACAGCTCAATTAATGACTTAGTTTTTGGTATCGATGTTGAAATAAGTGTTGGCGGCGGTGCGCCGACTGTATACCAAGGTACAATATCTGCGACCTCCATGACCTTTAGTGGTGATATAACGCCATCACTTTCTGCCGACCGTACTGAGGTTAACATATCGCTAAGTAATCTGGTTTTAGATCTGGTGGGATTGACATACGATGTACCGGGAGCTCCGGCGGAATTTATCGTTTTATTTGACGCCGTAGTAGCAGACGCCAGTCAAACTTTTGGGGAGCTGTTAGTCGGCCAAATGGTTCCAGTTCTATTAAGTGAGGTATTGAACCCGTTGGTTGCATTACCTTTTGACTTAACCAACGACATTTATAGTGCAACCTCGAGAGCAGAGAGCTTGTCGGTGAACGGTGATAGTATGGATTTTCAAATGACTACATCTTTTGCAACGATTACCCCATCTGCGGAGGTCAATCCTGCTTTGGGTTCACTATACAATGAGCTTGCAGCGCCGCCGATCAATGGTGTCGCGCCCAATGGTGGTAGTTATGGAATGGGTTTGGTATTGTCGGCCAACTTATTTAACCAGTTGCTGTTAACACCCTATGAAGCCGGCCTATTTGATTTAAGTGCGAGCACTTTCATTGATTTTAGCGGCACAGCACTTGGTGGCTTACTACAAAATAATGAACTTGATCCAGCAGATAATTTGCGCGTTGTTTTTACGGCGATCAGTCCACCCTTCTTGACATTTGGCTCATCAGAAGATGCCTTAGGCGAAATGCGCGTTTTCGATATGCAGCTTGATATATTAGTTCGCCCTGGTGGGGCAACGGAATTTGTACCGGTGCTTGAGTCGGTGGTAAATTTTCGTGCACCGTTTAATATCAGCGCTTCAGCAGAAGGCAATTTAGATGTTGGTCTTGATGGTTCACCTAAAACTGAAGTAGTGCTTTCACAATTATCAGCGCAATTTGCTTGGGCTAATTTGTTTATTAATGAGTTGATTGATTTATCTGTAGCCCAGCTGGTTGAAGACCTATTGCCATCTGTCGCCACAATACCCATACCCTCTGTTGAAGGATTTGGTTTATCTGTTGTTGATATTTGGAAAACAGACACCAACTCCCATCTTGTTATCGCTGCCAATTTAGAGTTGGGTACCCCAGCTGCTGAACCTGCGGCGGATACGGTATTGCTGGGTTTGACTGGTGATGTAATGATGGAAGCGGTAGAGCAAAAGCCGACTGGGCACCTAGGTAGGATCACCTTGCCAGTTGGCGGTCATAATCCATCGCCCGGAAAGCTAGAATTCCGTTATCGGGTTGATAATGGTAGATGGTCTATTTGGCGAGAACGCAATGCAATAACCATTGAAAATTTGCTTACGGGCCAACATCAGATTGAAGTTTGTGCTCGCACCGCGCGGGGAGGAGAAGACAAGACTTGCCCGATTGTTAAAGTAAATGTGGATAGGTTTGGGAACAGTTTTATTGTTAACTAAATATGCCAGCGCAGACAAACAAGCTCAAATTTATACGCGTTTTGTGTTTGCACGCACTGCCGTTTCGGTTCCAGCTAGCCCATCTGGGTTAGCTGGGTTTCATGAAAGAAGCTTTGATGATGCTAGCGGTTAATCATAAGCGGTTGCATTAGGACGAAATAGAATTAGTAGAGTTAAGTGTCCAGCTTTTCTACGACGCTATTTATTTTGTCTGCTAGTGTCTGTTCTTTATCGGTTCGAGTACCCACTTTTAAGGTAGTAGTGACGCGCGGCGCTCCCATTTGATGGACTGTTTGGTGGCACGATTTTATCGCCTTGAAGACAGTATCCCATTCACCCTCAATATTCGTTCCATAAGCATGCAGCTCGTGAGAAAGCCCGGTATCGACTAATATTTTTTTGCAAGCAGCTATATAAGGCGATAAAGAAACCCCGACACCCACAGGGATAATGCAGAAATCAACATGTACGTTCATTATTTGTCACCTTTTTTGATGATTATCTTTTAGATTATGCGCCGTATTTTAGGTTTAGCCAAGGCTGAGTCGAGGTTTCAATGTTTAAACAAGTGGCTTGGCTTTGTCAGCTAAATCTAGTCTATGAGGCTTAATTAGGTAGTGCTTAGTTGTTTAATTCCGGTGTATTCTTAAATTTTCTTAAATAAGCCCTGAATTGATGGTAAGTAAGCTGTAGATTGTCTGCCGCTACTTTTTGATTGTGTTTGCTCACTTTAAGCGCCTGGTCAATCAACTGCTTTTCAAAGTCTAGGGTTTTTAGTTTTAAGTTGATAGGAAAGTCTAAATTACTGTCGATGGTGCTGATTGTAGAGGGTTTTGTTGTTATTGAACTGGCGAGCTGCGTCATATCTTTTTTGGCAGATGATTGAACTGTAGAGGGTAACCGGTATGGGGATTCAAAAGGGTCTAAGTAAATTTGCGAGATTGGTTTATCGGCCTCACGACTTTTATGGGTGCTCCGTTCCACGACATTTTTTAGTTCTCTAATATTACCTTGCCATGGGTGGTTTAGTAGTGTTTCAGTTGCCTGTTGACTAAACCCGGGGAAAAATGATCGATCGAGTTCTTGGCACATATTAATGGCAAAGTATTCGGCCAACAGGGGGATATCTTCTTTTCTGTATCGCAGTGGGGGTAGGGTGATGACGTCAAATGCTAGCCGGTCTAACAAGTCTTCTCTGAATTGGCCTTTGTCAGCGAGTGAAGGCAGATCCACGTTGGTTGCCGCGATTAATCTCACATCAGTGCTGATCGTTTTATTTCCACCTAAACGTTCAAACTCACCATATTCAATAACACGTAACAGCTTTTCTTGTACCCGGGTTGAAGTGGTAGCAATTTCATCGAGAAAGAGCGTGCCGCCGTTGGCCCGTTCAAATCGGCCAATATGTTGTTTGTTTGCCCCGGTGAATGAGCCAACTTCGTGGCCGAAGAGTTGTGATTCTACCAATTGGTCATTGAGGGTAGCACAGTTGATTTGTAGATAACTCTTGTCCCAACGAGGTGACAGGTAGTGCAGTCGTGAGGCAG
Organism: Pseudomonadales bacterium; assembly: GCA_028280085.1. Taxonomy (GTDB): domain Bacteria; phylum Pseudomonadota; class Gammaproteobacteria; order Pseudomonadales; family JANQMK01; genus JANQMK01. The sequence goes on along the minus strand of JANQMK010000043.1, from coordinate 613 downwards.
CTAACTCTTTGCCTGTCCCTCTTTCTCCCACCAATAAAATGGGTTTATTCAAGGGTGCTAATAATGAGATTTGGTCCATCAAATCAAGAAACGCAGGTGACTCGCCAATTAACCTAGTAACATTTTCCATAGTCCAACTCGCTCAGTTGATGATGTGGTAAGAGAATAGTCAACCAGATTGCGGTTTAATTAGCTATATTTGTGTTAATTTAACTAAATATCGGCTTATTTGTCTAACAGCAAATAGAGCTTAAGCCGTATATTTTAGAAAAATTCATATAAAACAATAAGTTAATTTTCCTATCTAGGTTGGCATGGCTTTTGTTATAGAGAATATCAAACGTTGTTGTGCCACGAACTGCTATCGTACGCAGTCATTAGAGATAGTATTAGGTTGATTTCTAGGCACGATAGAGTTGGGACTAAGTAGGGTTAGGGTTGACTAGGAGAGAAACAAGATGGGTGTGTTTTCACGATTTTCAGACATTATTAACGCTAATATCAACGCTCTGCTGGATAAGGCGGAGGATCCTGAAAAAATGGTTCGGCTAATTATTCAGGAGATGGAAGAAACCTTAGTAGAGGTGAGAACGTCTTCGGCAAAAGTGCTGGC
>JANQMK010000026.1 GCA_028280085.1 Pseudomonadales bacterium | reverse complement strand
ATCGCTACCAGGTTGAGGCGTTCGCACCGTCAATGGAAGCAATCACTTATACCCTAAGGCAGCATCCAACAGGTATGCAGATAGATACCAAGAGCGGTGCGATCACTTGGCTACCACAACCCAGCCAACAAGGTGACGTTGGAGTCTCTATTGCCGCCACACTGCAGGGTAAAACATTTGAACAACGCTACCACATTGCCGTGAGTACGGGAGACAATAGCCCCCCACAGATTCAGCCAATACCCGACCAAACCGCTTATCTTAAGGAGTTATTCACCCATCAAATCGTTGCCACCGATACCGATAGCAAACACATACAATATGAGTTACTGCTTGCTCCAGACGGCATGAGACTGGACGATGAAAGCGGATTGATCCGATGGTTACCGCAAGAAACGGATAGCTTTCAAGTGAAACTAATGGCCTACGATGAAAACGAAGGTATCACAGAAACGAGCTTCGCCATTACTGTAACGCCCAACGATGAAGATAAGGATGGTATCCTACTTGCAGAAGACCGATGCCCGCAGTCACCTCCCAATAGCCAAGTCGATCGGCACGGTTGTGCCGACAGTGAAAAAGATAGCGATCGCGATGGCGTACGAGATTCTCTCGAACTTTGCCCAAATACGCCAGGCCACGTTGCCGTGGACCGAGACGGATGCTCGATATTTCAGCGTGATACGGACAATGATAACGTCAGCGATGCCATCGACAAATGCCCCAAAACGCCCAATAAAGTCCCTGTTGACCGTTACGGCTGTTCTCGAAGCCAGCAAGATTATGACAAAGACGGCGTAGCCGCTGCCATCGATCAGTGTCCAGAAACCCGCGACCAGGCTAGTGTAGATCAGTACGGCTGCGCCGATTATCAACTCGATTCGGATGACGATGGTGTCAACGATGCAGTCGACCAATGCCCTGGCACCCGCCCACTGGGTTATGTCAATATCGTGGGTTGTTCTTCTGCCCAAAATGACTCGGATAACGATGGCGTCAGCGACTTAGTCGACCAATGCAAATACTCTAAGCCAACCGACAAAGTTGACGATAGTGGCTGTACAGAACAAGATCTTATTGATGAGGCAATTGCCGATGACAGTCTTATTGACTAACTCTAGTAGTTAATAAAGGCTTGATCACGCGGTTAAAATTTATTGGCCGGCAACGTCTAACGCTAACCATCACGCTTTGTCACAATAATTAACAGTGGCGTGATGCGAGTTGACGCAAGTGCAAAATCTTCCTCTAATTGCGCCAAAGCCCCCAGTAAATCCCCAGTCTTAAATATACCACTTACTTTTAAAGCGGCTAGTTCATCATCCCATGGTATGACACTAGCACTATGATAACGGCTTAGCTCTGCAAGCACTTTGCTCAACGGCTGAGATTTGACAACCAATTGACCACCATGCCAACCGCGAACCGCCTCTATATCAATAGACTTGATTTTGTTGAATTTTTGTCTGTCGACCTTGATATACTGTCCTTCATTCAGTTGTTTTGCCGGCAACTGCTCCTCTGTTGTATTGACAACACGGACAGCTGATTGCAAGACGCTAACCCCAACACGACCTTCTTCGTATAAGCGAATGTTGAATGCTGTGCCCAATGCCGATATTTCAATGTCATCGGCAGTCACGATGAAAGGTCGTTTTAACTGTGGAGTAACTTGAAAGTAAGCTTCCCCACGCAGTAGCTCTAAACGCCTCTCCCTCGCAGAATAATTGAACTTAATGGCAGAGTCTGTATTTAGCCTAACCTCACTACCATCAGGCAGTTTTACCAATTCTTGTTCGCCCGATACCGTCATATAGTCAGATTCAAACCAGCGCCACACATCATCACCAAACACGCCCGCTAATAACAGCAACAATATAGCCACTACAGCGACCACCCCCCAACTACTGTTTGAATCTGTGGTTGAGCTACCTGCAACAGCTCGAGCCGCAATAGCCTGGGATATCTCCACATCACTCATTTGGTCAAGTGCACTTAAATCGGAACGGAGGTGTTCAATCTCAGCGAAGGCAATCTGGTGCGCTTCGTCTTTGGTAAGCCATTGAATAAAGGCATCTTCTTCAGCTCCAAGATCATCAGCTTCAATTCGTGCAAGCCAGCCAATGGCCTGTTGCCTTACATGATCAGATATATGATCAACAACACCAGTCATCCTTGCGCTCTCCATGCTGTCTTGTGAAACCAATTTCACAGCATTTCATGACAGATTTTCCGTTGACTTGTTAGCAGTTGACACACCACAACACGAAAATCGCTATCATTGTGGTAAAAGCATTATTTTTATTAAACGTAGCCAACGCTGACAGTAGATAATTTTTATTTCAAACGATTATAGTCAAAGATTAGAAAATCAAACTTTTTTTTCAGAGAAATATCAGAAAAAATCGAAAAATCAGTTTAAACATAGAGCAATTTAGGTACTAACCCGCAGGCCAATTCAATTGCCTGCCGCCGAGAATATGAATATGCAAATGGTAAACGGTCTGCATACCTTGGGGGTTAGTATTAACAACCAGCCGGTAACCGGACTGCTCCACGCCATATTCAGCAGCTGCTCTGATGGCTAATGCCATCATTTCACCCAACAAAGCCGTAGGCGCTTCATTTAAGGTACGTAAACGTTTTTTTGGAATCACCAGTAAATGTAACGGTGCTAAGGGGTACTTATCTTTAATCACATAGGCATGTTCGCTTTCCATGAGCCATGTTGATGGATCAACTCCCTCGAATGGGCTAGGTGCCGATAGCGACTTTTCTTTTTGTTTAACTAAATGACCAGTTATGACGGGCGCCAGTAGCCGACTGCCAAACTTAAACTCACCCAATATAATGCCAATAACACAAGCAATAACAGCAACTAATATAATTTTTAACATCATCAATCCATACCTCAAGCTAGCGCGAATACCAAGATAAAAGCGGTAATCAATATTTCCTAACGCTCAGCAAAAGTCGCCACCTCTCTACCACCCAATCATCCATACCTTTACTCTTAACTGATATCAGCGTTAAGCGGAACAAACAAGTGAGGTATGTTATTTGCGAAGTTATACAGCGTAAACAGTTACAGTGTAAACAGCTTAGCTGTCCAACAAATCAACATATCGACAACGCGATTACCCCATTGCGACCATCCCTTTAGAAAAAACGCCAAGGTCAGGTGCCTTATCTCATCACGGTAGACTCAATTGATCTTTTTAGGTTAAACATTAACACCATATCTGTCTAACCATTGCGCAACATAATATGGTAGAATTCAAGCCCATCAGCATCAGCCAATACGGGGTTCTTAGTGAATTGTTGGCAGACAGGTCGGATTACTTTGAAGACCGGCATACAAACATTAAAGCGAGATTGTGACAGCCAATATTGTGACTACCAAAATGATAAAGACAACAACGCTGACACCTAAGTTGGTAAAACCTAAGTCTGCAAAACCCAAGTTGGCGAAACCCAGGTCAGCAAAATCCTGGCCAGCAACATTAAGGCTTGGCCAAGTTATTTCTCTCTTATTTATTATGGCGTGCCACGCCGGTTATGCTGCGGAACACGCGATTATTCTCCAGTACCATCAAATCAACCCGACCCTATCAAGCGATACCAGCGTAACCCCCGAGCAATTTCAAGCCCATGTAGATTACCTAAAAGCAAATAAATTCAATGTGTTACCGCTCGAATACATCATCGAGCGCTTGCGCCAAAAAAAAACGCTGCCGGAAAAAGCGGTCGCTATAACCTTCGATGACGCACATCACTCCATCTACAAACACGCATTCCCTACGTTGAAACAACATGATTGGCCATTTACTATCTTTGTTACCATCAAGTCAGTAGATGCTAATAGCCGCAGTTTCTTGAGCTGGGAGCAATTGCGCGAAATGGGTCAATACGGCGCCACCATAGCCAACCATAGCATTTCCCACGACTACCTCATTCGACGATCACATCAAGCAAGCTACCAAGACTGGCAGGCAAAAGTCATTGCGGAGATCACACAAGCTGAATCGCGCATCGAAGCAGAAACAGGCCAATCACACCGACTATTTGCCTACCCCTATGGTGAGTACAGCGCAGAATTACTAACCATAGTAGAAAAATTGGAATTCACCGGCCTAGGACAACACTCAGGCCCAATAGGCTACAATTCCAATTTTCTGACCCTACCTCGCTTTCCTGTCTCCGGTGTGTTCGCGGAACTAAAAAGCTTTGCCATTAAACTTGCGTCACGCCCAATGCCGGTGATTAACAAAACCTTTCGAGACAATCACGGTAATACGCTAACAACCCATGTATTGCCCCACGATGTTGTAAAGCCAGTATTGGAACTCCAATTGAGTGGCTCCAACACACAATTGAGTCAACTCAATTGCTTTGCTAGTGGCGAAAATGCTATCCCTATTTTTATAGCAGACTTGCATGAAGGCAAGATTAGAACACAGTCTACTCAGGATATCGGCATTGGCAGATCCCGTTACAACTGTACGTTACCAACAGGCGAAGCCGGCAGTTATTATTGGTTTTCCCAGCCTTGGATTAGGTTAGCGAGAGATAGCAAGTGGCAAGCGAATTGATCTCTACGGCTCATCTAACCCACTTTAATTACTATATCTTCTCTTAAGCTATATCCGATCATATTCTATCAAATTATTAACTCGAATAATCGCTTGTAGATCGAGAATATAGTCCCAACCTCGGCTGGAATAACTCACCAAGCCTTCAACCAAACGAAAACCACAAGGACGCTTACCCTGATTCCGAGCATGTGCTCTGATCTTCCTTACCTTACGATAAGCGGGATTAGTATTAATATTACGAAAATAAGCGGCTACTGATTCCTCAACGGTCAAAAACTCTGCCACTTCATAGACTGCATTTGGCGGGCGACGCTTTGGCACAATACCGCAGCCGGGGGTATAGCACCACTGCCCAAAAAAATTATTGCCCTGTTGGGCAAAGCGTGATGTTCCCCAAGCCGATTCATTTGCTGCCTGGGCAAAAACCATAGAAATAGGAATTACATCTAAACGAATTAACAACGTTTTCAGCTGAGACAGATTGTCACTTTGAAAAGCGTTAATCTTATACTGGCCGGCCAATGCAGTGACAAATACCTTTTGTTTAGGCGTTAACGCCTGTTTGTTTGCTACTGCCTGATACACTGCCTGAACAGCCAATCGTTGCTGACTTATTTTCTGATTAAGCTGATCTACTGTCGGTTTAAGATAGTCAAAAAACGCTTTTTTCTTTGCTGCGCTATTTGCAATTGCACTAAAATCCGGTGGTGCTACCCTATCTTGCCTAGCTTCGGACCGCTTACGCTCAGCTAATTCACCATCGCTACCGTCAACGCTGGGCTCTATCTGAGTCGTAGGCACCTGGTAAAAATGTTTTACTAATATGCCTACTACTATAGCAATGGCGGCAAAATAAAAAAAAATACGCCTAGGTCGCGATGTCGACACTACCATAAGTAGAATACCGCCAGAGTAAATATCACAAAAAACACTTGCGAGCTGCCAACCCAGCTATTGCAACAACAATCAATACGCTAACGGCAAAACTCACCCAAACCAATAACAGTTGATGCCAAGACTTGTGGTCACTCGCTATAGCACAAGCCCTTAAAAAAGAGGTTATTCTAGTCGAGAATTCAGAGACGGGCTAGATATGTCGTAAAACCTGTAATGGAGATACACGGATAACGCGATAACTGAATAGAATTCCAACAAGCGCTACCACACACGTGCCTAAAACCGGTCCAGCTAACCATAAGCTAAAATGAAATTGATGTTCCATCAGCAAGACAAAGGTCTGCACTAGATAAACCACTAATTCAGCCCCTAGCGCTGCCAACAGCCCCGATAGCAGTCCCAAAATAGCAAACTCTACCAACAAGCTGCCAAGAATTAGTCGGCTACTCGCTCCCATGGTGCGTAGTACCGCGTTTTCATGATACCGCACGTCCATTGATGCTTGTACGCTAGCGACTAATACCAAAACCCCTGATATTATGACCAGCGCCAATACAAGTTCGACAGCAAGGCTGACCTGATCAACAATACCTTCTACTCGCTGAATAATACGATCCAGCTCAATCACAGTCACTGAAGGAAACTGATGTGCGACCTCGTTGATTAACTGCTTTTGATGGGGGGCCAAATAAAAACTGGTAATATAAGTAGTGGGCAAATCATCTAAGATGTAGAGGGGAAAGATGATATAGAAGTTAGGCCGCATACCATCCCATCGTAACGATCTAATATTCTGTACCTGTGCAAGTAATGTGTGCTCAGCAATAGTAAACGTTAGGGTGTCACCCAATTTTAGCCCCAGACTCTCAGCAAAATCTTGTTCAACGGAAACCGGAGCCATGCTACTTTGACGCGCCCCTTGCTTTGAAGTGGCTAGATCGTCCCACCATTGTCCCTGCTCAATGGTATTATCCTCGGGCAAATCAGTCGACCAACTGAGATTCAATTCCCTATTAAGGCCTTCTATCCGCTTGCCGGCAAACAATTTTGCAACCGACTCACCATTCTTTTCCACTAACCGACCACGTACCATCGGGTAAAGTCCAGCAGACGAGATATTATGACTATTAAAAAAGGCTCTTATCTCAGCGACCTCTGCTGGCGCGATGTTTACAAAGAAGTGGTTTGGCGTGCCTTGAGGCAATTGCATACGCCATTCTTCTATTAAAGAAGTTCTTATTAATATCAGCATTAATACCAACATGAACGATAAACTAAAAATAACAACCTGTACCGCGTTAGCAACCAATCGGCGTTGTAAGTTGGCAAAACCTAAGCGCCAGAGGCTTCCCGCATGCATGCCAATACGGCTCGTCATTTTTAGTAGTAAAAAAGCAACGACGCCAACTAAAGCAAATACGAGTCCACAGCCTATTAACATAGCTAGCGCTACTAACAGGTTATTGCTATACCAAATCAGCAAGCCGACAATACCAATCAAGCCAATGCTATAAGGGAACAGCGCATTTACCTGCATAACAGGCAGATCTTTACGCAATACACGCAACGGCGAAACAGTTCTCAAATACCACAGCGGCGGCAGCGCGAACGTCACCAAACAGACTATCGCCGTTACCCCACCGATAACAAATGGCTTGAGGCTCGCATTTGGAACAGTGATAGCAATTAGATCTCTAAAAAAATAAAAGAATCCATGTTGTATTCCCCAGCCAGCAAACCAGCCTAATATAATAGCAGCCAGTGTTAAAACCATGAGATTCAACACATAGATAATAAAAATATGGTTTGAACTCGCGCCCAATGATTTCATCACAGCGACATAGTCATAATGCCGCTCGCTATAACGACGGCTCGATAAAGCAATCGCCATACCCGCCAACAGAACACTTAAAGAAGACGCCATTAACAGAAAATTTTCCGACCGAGACAGGGCCGATGCGATATTCGGTTGGCCTTCTGACAGGCCAATAACCTTATGGCTAGGTTCTAACTGGGGCCTCAGCCAATCTAGATAGTGGGACAATTCCTCTTGTTCCGCCGCAAATAAATAACGATATTCAATACGGCTACCGGGCCTGACAACCCCTGTGGCCTCAAGATCTACCGTATTCATCATAACTCTAGGGCCAAAATCAAAAAAGGTCGAACCCCGATCAGGCTCTTGCACAATAAATTGTGTAACCGTTAATTGCGCTGCACCAACATATAATTGAGTACCGAGTGTAATGTCTAACAACGATAGCAACCGTTTATCAACCCAAATTGCGCCCGCTCGCGGACCATGATAAACACGCTCACTTAACTCATGACGATGTTGCGGATGCTGCAAGCTATCTGCGTCATTTGATATTTCCAGATGTCCTTTTAGCGGATAGTTTTTATCAACTGCCTTTACCGACACAAACTGCATGGCGCTGTCCGAACTGACCATCGAACTAAAGTTCAAGACTTTAGCTTGTTTAATTCCCCGATTTGCCGCCTCCGTTAACCATTCTGACTTAACGGGACGAGGGCTTGTCAATACCCGATCAGCGGCGAGAAAAGTGCTTGATTCAGCCGTAACGGCCAACTGCAACCTATCAGTAAATAGCGAAATACCCGTCACAATGGTTACTGCAAGAACCAGCGAAGTCATTAGCAGCGTTAGCTCTCCACTACGCCAGTCACGCCAAAATAATTTTAAAGCTAAACTCGTCAAGCTCGACTCACTCGTTCACTACAACCAGTTACTTAGAAATGAATCCGTTCAACAATGCTATGTGTTGCAAAGACTCTGTTACCCAACACCCCATTTATCCTACGATACGGCCTTCCTGCAGTTCGATAGCGCGCCCACAACGTTGAGCTAGTCGCATATCGTGGGTGACCAAAACCAAGGTAGTGTGTTGTGCTTGATTTAAATTAAATAATACATCAATAACCTGTTCTCCGGTGGCAGTATCCAAATTTCCAGTCGGTTCATCTGCAAAGAGTATGGTTGGACGGGACGCAAACG
>JANQMK010000002.1 GCA_028280085.1 Pseudomonadales bacterium | reverse complement strand
TACGGCAATTTTTGTTGGGACCGCGAACAGTGGTTATGCTGGTTCATTAGCACAACAGAAGAATGCCGCCGTAGAAAGTTATACAGCGACAGGCTTTGTGGCCTCGATAGGGCCAAATAGAATGAGCCATCTGTTGAATCTACATGGCCCGAGTGAGCCGGTGGAAACGGCATGCTCCAGTGCATTGGTAGCGATCCATCGAGGGGTAGAGGCAATTCACTATAGCGGTTGTGAACAGGCGATAGTCGGTGGTGTTAACGTATTGGCAGTGCCGACAGGCCATATTGCGTTTAATAAAGCGGGTGTGTTGTGTCAGGATGGTCATGTTAAGGCCTTTTCAGCGCAGGCCGATGGCTATGTCCGAGGTGAAGGCGTGGGTATGATATTGCTAAAACCATTAAGTGCGGCAGAAGCGGCGGGCGATTCGATTTATGGCTTGATTCGAAGCAGTGGGGAAAATCACTGTGGTCGAGGCAGCTCCTTGACGGCACCTAATCCAAAAGCACAGGCAGCGTTATTAGAGACTGTTTACACCAAGGCGAATATTGACCCCCGCAGCGTGGGCTATATCGAAGCGCACGGTACCGGTACGGCATTGGGCGACGCGGTGGAGATTGACGCGCTGAAAACGGCGTTTAAAACGCTCTATCATCAAACACAACCAGCGCAGCAGGTTGTGTCAGAAGGTAACGAAGTACACTGCGGTTTAGGCTCAGTAAAAACCAATATTGGTCATTTAGAAATGGCGTCGGGTATGGCGGGTATCATCAAATTGTTGCTGCAACTAAAGCACAAGACGTTGGTAAAGAGCCTCCACTGTGATGAGGTTAGTCCCTACATTGATTTGCAAAATAGTCCTTTTTATATTGTGCAGGCTAATCGGCCTTGGGATGCAGTACATGATACGGCGGGCCGTACGTTGCCACGGCGAGGGGGCGTGAGCTCATTTGGTTTTGGTGGTGTTAATGCGCATGTGGTACTTGAAGAATACCTAACTGAAGAGTATCTGGATAAAGCACCTGTACTCAGTGATGACACGAGTGGTGCCTCTGAGGTATTAAACTTGCTGACGTTATCGGCCAAATCGGCCAGTCAACTAATCAGCTATGTCAACAAGGTCTATGATTATCTTGATACGTATTGCGACGTTGATTTGTGCCGTTTGTTGTATACCTATCAGGTTGGTCGAGAAGCTATGCCGTATCGTTTAGCCATAGTCGTTGATAGTCGGGACCAATTGCTTAGCAGTTTACGTGCTGTTATAGATAACAAGTTCAGTACGTCGGTGCATCGGGGACAGGCCGATAAGCGGAATGATTTGGGTATTGGTGAAACAACAGAGGGCCAAGGGTTTATGCGGCAGTTGATGAGCAATCGCAATGTGAATCAATTGGCGAAGCTTTGGGTCAATGGTGTAAACGTTGACTGGAATGATTGTTATGAACCAAAGACATTACAGCGTTTGACAGGACTGCCAACTTATCCGTTCCTTGAAGATAGCTATTGGCTATCCGTGGCCGATGGGGTTAAGCATCATGGTGCGGAGCTGTCAGGTGAGCGATCTAATCAAGAGAGCATACCGTCCACCGATCAGCAGCATCAAGTTCGGGGGCAGGACTCAGTTGCGCCCCGTTTTACCTTTACCTTAACGGATGGCGAGTTGGAGCAGGGTTTAACGCCAAGAGAAAAAGCAATATTATTGCTGCGGCAAACTATTGCTAGACAGGTACAACAACCGATTGATGAGATAGATACCACATGTGGCTACTTTGAGCTCGGACTGGATTCAATGGGCCTTGTCCAGGTATCGCAAGAGATTCAGTCCTTACTCGGGGATATACCTTTAGCCTCGGCATTGTTTGAACATACGACTATTGATGCGTTATCTCAGTATATTAGTGAGCATTACGCTGATATTATTGATCGAATTCATGTGGAACAGGTTGACGATACGGCGGCAGCGCCAGGCGATTCTGAAGCCCTGGCTATTTCAACTTATGATGCTGGGGTAGGGCATACCTTTCCCGAGTTGAAACAACTCAACCGAATTGAGCGAGGACGACCGATATTTTGGTTTCATGGGGGCAACGGCGGCGTCCAACAGTACTATCTGATTGCGGAAGCTTTATCGAGACCGTTTTATGGTATTCAAGCGCGAGGTTGGATGACAGAACGGAGCCCTCTCCAAGGTATTCAAGCGATGGCTTGTTACTATATTCAGGTGATGAAGTCAGTCCAACAGACAGGTCCCTATGATATCGGCGGTTTTTCGTTAGGTGGGCTGATCGCTTATGAGGTCACACGCCAGTTGCAAGAATTAGGGGAAACGGTGTCATCGATCGTGATGATCGATACCTTAGATACCACAGGTATGGCGTTGATAAAAGAAAGTCAATATGATGCATACCTGTCTACGGTAAACTCAGCGTTTAATTCAACGTTATTAGGGTTGTCGATGACTTCGTCTCGTGGTGAGCTTGATAAGAACCAATTGACAAATAGTCTGATTCATAGAAGTCAACTGGATGCTACTTTGGAAGCACCTTTGTTTCTAGAACAGTTAGTTGATGTAGCGATCGCAAAAGGCTTGGGCCACAGTAAAGAGAAATTCAAAGAAAAATTACTTAAGTTAGTAGATGTACGTTCTGCCTACGCTGTTGATAGTTACGACATAGTTCCGCTACCGCGTCCAGCGGAGGTTTGTTGTTATTATTTTCTAAATAAGAACCGTCATTTTTTTGGTGAGTTTGCACCTTACGTTAGCGTCGATAAGGGTGAATTGTCATTAGATGATGTGGATTACACAAGCTTGTGGCAGCGTGAAATACCTAATATAGAACTGATTGAGCTGGATGCCTCCAGTCATATGGCGATGATAATTGATCCCGCCGTGTGTCAGTTAATTATTGATTTTTGTGTAACGTTGTATTCAAAAGATGAAGAAACTTGTATAACCAGTGAAGTTGGTTTGTGTAGCTAGTAAAGGTATATCTGCCTATGCCAAGGAGACTGGTAAGAATCTAGTAAAAGCCTAGTAAGAACAAAGTGAAGATGTAGACAACACTGTGGCGAATCGACGAAAATGTTAAATAACTATATTACTAAAGCTAGATAACTTTTTGTGTTAAGCATGCAATCTCTTTGATGTTCTTCGGGTGATCATGGTATAAAATAGGCTAAGTGTCATCGCGGCGAAAAGATAGAGTACTGGGAATACTGGAGCGCTGAGACGCCAGCCATAACCCCAGGGAAAAATCAAAATTAGTGTAATATAGTTTGCTAAGATCCAACTGGCTAGAAATGCGATTTCCTCCCGGGGAAGTCTAATCATCCGCCAGAGTATTAGCAGACATATTGCGAGTAAGCTGGGTAGTAACACTCCCCATTTTATTCGATCTTTCTTTAGATCTATGCCGAGTAAGTAGGCGGATTTATCTGTCATGCGTTTCAGAGTAAGGCCGGGGTGATTGATAATAGTATTAAAAACTTGCTGGTATCGGTCGCGCTCACCTTGGGGTGCATCATGAGTTGCAAAGCTCCATTCATCCTCTCCCGGTTTGGGGGGACGGTTTGCTATCCATAAATTGATAGAACCTGATGTCGGCATCCATTGAGCATCGCCGGCGACAATTTGATTACGCACTGGCGTGAAAAGAAGTGGCAGAAGAATCAGCACCAAAGCGATTAACGCCTGTTTGCTGCGGTTTGTCTTGTTAGATTTGACTATCACCCATCCCAGGGCGAGGGGTATAAATAATATGAAGTTACCGCGCACAAGACAAGATAGACCGAGCAACAATGATGCCCAAACGAGTTGGTATCTCTGTTTCGAACGACCGTAACATAAGAATAGATAAAGTGAAGTAGAACTCAGAAAAATATTCAATGTCGTATCCAGTAACACTGCTGGGAACTTGATAAGTAAACCGCTAAAAACAGCTAGCAATAAACTGATTACAGCGAGTCTTTGACCGAATAGGTGTTTTATCCCATAGTAGTAACATAGAAAAAAGACGACTAATACGATTTGCTGCAATAAGATAATCAGCGATATTTGTTCACCTACTAGTAAATGCATAATGGCGAGTGCATAGCGCCAACCCACATTCCAAAAAAAAGTATCGCCACCAGTGCTGGCCGTATCTAACCAATCTCCGCTGGCAACATTTCTTGCTTGAGTGACGTAAGCATGCCAATCATTGCCAACTGACATGATTTGAGCATCACGCTCTTCGCCATCTCGGGCAACTTTGCCAAGTGCTGCTAGGAACAACGCTAAGGCCAATAATCCCAGCAGCGTCTTTTCCTTTGTTAAGCGCTGTGACCAAGGTCGAAAGAGCATTAGCAGCACTCCTAGCCACACCAGGTGTAAGCCTATATTGAATATATGCAGTGCATTGTTGTTCGCGACAAAGTTATTGCTAGGAGACAAGTGTGATGTTGGGATGGGGATAAATTCCTCTTCAACTTGCCATTGCAGACTGAGTTTTCTTTCTTGCAGATCGTTGCGGGAATAGGTGACTTCGATGGGATAAATACCTTGTTTAACGGTGATATCCAATGTACCGGAAGGAGTACCTTGCCGTTCAAGTTCTCCAAGTTTGAGTGCGCCATCTCCGCCAGAGAATGCTAGTCGGATCGTGGTTGGTTTTTGTACCTTCAAATACCCTTGCCACTGTGCGTTGAAAGCAAAATTTTCTCGTTTTGCTTTCGCTTGAGCTGTCAGGTTATGGGAAAATCGCTCAGCATTATTGGCGTAATAGAGCGGAAAGGTTTGTTTAATAAAACTAAACCCAGCATCGATAAAATCGATCTGATGGTCGACACGTTTATAGGGGTGCCGTTCGGTCCCCAAGTAGTCTCCCGGTTTGCCGTGCTCTGAGAAATAAGTTGCACTGAGCCCTGTTGGCTCATTCAAATAACCTAGCATAAGTCTGAGAGCAATCAGTAGCGTTAACACCATGTGGGGGCCGTACCCTTTAACGTTAACTGCTGGAAACAAAAATCGTAGTGAAATGACCAAGAGCACCATGAGCCCGGCTATTGGAGTCAGTAAGCCGGTTGATGTGCTATCTTGTCCTAGCTGAAAAGGCAGAACAGGAAAAAGCAAGCATAATAAAAGCAGTGCTGCCGGAGATTGAAGGCGTTCCCTATAATCAGACAGATTCAGTGTAAAGCTATTCATAAGTAATAGTTGGCTAAGGTTAATAAGCGATCAGTTTGTTGTGGGTTGGTATGAGATTCTACGTCAGTTGAAGACAAGATTGCCACTATTGAATCAGCGCTTTTATCGAGAATCTTGTGGATATATTGTTATAAAGTAACGCAATACTAGATATTAATCTGTGACTGTTAATCCAAGGCTGTTAATACAATAAAGGGAAATGAATGATCAATACAAAAGTGTTGGTTTTCGAGGGTGGTGCTATGCGCAGTGTTTTTTCTGCTGGGTTACTGGATGGTTTTCTGCAGGCGAGTCGGGAATCAGCTTGCAACGATTTTTAGACGCAGCTAACCACCCTGATATTTTAAGTTACGGCCGAAATACTGCGAGTTTGGTAGATGGCTATCAGATTGGCTTGTCAATGGCGAACCTAGCGATAGATGAGTGGGAGTCGCTGAATGCCGATGAAGTAGATAAGTGATGTTATTTAATGATTTATCTTTTGCAGATCTAAGATCCTTATTCCTCCGTAAATATTTTAGAACTAGCCGTTTATTTGGACGGACTAGTGTCTGGCGTCAGTTAAATATCTATAGATTTTAAATACTTATGGTGACATGAGACAGTTATAAATAAAGGTGGGATCGCTTTTTTCCCCTATTACTGAAGTGAATGGGGCCTAATCCCTACTTGGCGACAGTTGTTAGCATTGACTTTTATGGCCAAAATGTCGGCTGAGTACCAGAAATGGCTAATATGGCATGTTATTTTACGCCGTATAAGTAGTAAATGTGGTATGGGCATCGCCACATGGTTGATTATTTGTTGATCGCCTGATATGCTGATGTCCTAGCAAAATAAAAAGTAAAAAATAAAAACAGATATCCGCCGTAATGTGATTTAAAGAACTACCCCTCCACATCTAGCTGTTTTTCTATTGTATAGAAACAGCAGAAGAGTTGTAGAACACTAGATTAACAAAAGCTAGATTAACGTTGCCGCGGATCAACTTGTATATTTCTAGATAGCTAATGCATAAGTATTTTTTAGTAATATTAGCAACGGTGTT
>JANQMK010000482.1 GCA_028280085.1 Pseudomonadales bacterium | reverse complement strand
GACGAAGAGCCTAATGATGATCCACTGGCCGAACAAGCGCGTGATCTGCTAGACGAACACCACCCGCCTCGCTAGAGCATGAGTAAGCTCTGATTTGTTCTGATACGAATTGAGCGCACATGGTCTGCCGCTTCGCGGCCCCGCATTTTGAGCCTATTTTGTGACTAAGAAAATTATCCCGTGCGGGAAAAAGCTCTGATTTATTAGCGCTAGCGATCGAGAAGGGTAAAGAAAAAAATACCTGGTACTAACCAGTCGCCCCTGTCTGAAAATACTTACACACGTCCCTATGTGTGGCATAACATGGCGAAAAACGGAATATTAGAAAAAATTGATATCTAGGAAAGCTCTGATTTCTTTTGAGACGAGGCATAAAGCGAGGAGAAAACGGAGCGTACACGCAGTTTGCCGCTTCGCGGCCCCGTATTTCGAGTATTTGTATAACGGTGATCAGTAAATCACTAGTAATAGAAATCACTGATTTACTCTGAGACGAGGCATAACATGGCGAAAAAGCGCAGTGTACACAGTTAGTACATGAGCATTTTGAGCCATGTTATAACGAAGTATTCAGGGTAAATCGGTGGTTTCTACATTGTGTGGGTGGGACGATCAGCCCCTAACGCCCCCGCCAAATAACCTTCAATTTTATTGCGGGTCTGACCGTTATCCTGGTCGCTGAACTGCACGCCGATGCCTGCTGCCTTGTTGCCTTGCGCACCGGCTGGAGTGACCCAAACAATTTTACCGGCAACCGGCAATTTTTCACTTTCTTCCATTAGGGTCAGTAACATGAATACTTCGTCACCGAGTTTATAGGCCTTATTGGTTGGAATAAAAAGCCCGCCATTTTTTACAAACGGCATATAGGCGGCATACAAAGCGCCCTTATCCTTAATTGTCAGTGACAATATCCCTTGACGACCACCTGCTGACATATCAACCTCTTAATCTCTAGCGCGTCTTGTTAAATAAACGAGACCAGTCCAACATAACAGATTCCAACAACATCTGACAATTAATATTACTGTGCGCCTGCTGCGCCGCCTGCAACATTTTGTCATAAAAAGCAAAAAGGTTCTTCAACTCCGACCTTTTTGCGACAACCGACCAATCCAGCTTGCCTACCGCTTCGTGCTTGCCACTGATATTTATCGAGATCAGCTGCTGTACACAAGCGGTGATCCATGCAACCAATTGCGGTAATTCAGCCTCAGCACTTTTCTGGGCAACGCGCAAGGGGTCCATTTTACCCTCTGCGATAGCGTACATGCCTGCCAACAAATCATCGCGTTGCGATATTCCATCTGTTGTAAACAACGTTGCCGCAGCTAAAGGTGCGCCATTAGTAGCATGTAATAGATTATCGGCATCTGCGCCGGGATGTTGACCCTGTAACCACATTTTTGCCTGTTGCCAGGATGGTGGCGACAAAGCAATTTGCTGGCAACGGCTACGCACGGTTGGCAACAAACGCCAGCTATGCGCTGTAACCAGTATTAGTAAGCTATCACCACTGGGCTCTTCCAGGGTTTTAAGCAAACTATTGGCAGCATTTCTATTCATGCGCTCAGCGGAGTTAATGACCGCCACCTTCTGTTTACCCAACTGACTGGTTTGCGACAAAGAACCGATTAACTGACGTATCTGATCGACCTTTATTTCTTTCGCTACTGTTCCTGAATCATTAATTTGCAATTCAATATTATAAAAATCTGGGTGAGTTCCCGCTTCAAACAGATGGCATGCGTGGCATTGGCGACAAGGCTGATTGTTGTCGGTATCATCCTGACAAAGCACCAGCTGTGTAACATACCTTGCAAACAAATACTTGCCAATACCAGCCTGGCCATTCACTAGTAAAGCATGTGGTAACCTTGCACGGCGTTCAATTAACTCATGTAAGGCTTGTTGATGCCATTGTGGGATAAACTCATACATTACTAAACAGACAATATCTTGGTTAATACCGTTTTAATTGATGACTGAACTTGCTCTAATGGTTGTGAAGCATCAATCACATGATAACGACTTGGATCCGATTCTGCACGTTGCAAGTAGGTATTGCGTACTCGTTCGAAAAAAGCATTGGCTTCTTGCTCAAAACGATCTTTATCGCCACGTTTTGTAACGCGTTGTGCACCTATTGCTGTTGGTGCATCAAGAATAATAACACTGTCCGGGCATAACGCGCCTTGCACCCAGTCTTCCAGTGAAGCTATCCTATCTAACGGCAACCCTCTACCACCACCCTGGTAGGCGTAACTGGCATCGGTAAAACGGTCACACAATACCCACTGACCTCTTTCTAACGCAGGCATTATGACTTCTGCTATATGTTGCGCCCTAGCGGCAAACATCAATAATAGCTCGGTATCAGCATTAATTGCGGCGCCGTCTTTATCCAATAGTAGCTCGCGAATTTTTTCGCCCAAAGCGGTACCACCCGGTTCGCGCGTAACCACGACCTTTTTACCTGACTCTTCTAATAAAACTTTTATATAGTCTATATTGGTAGACTTACCGACACCTTCGCCACCTTCAACGACAATAAATTTTCCTGTTGGCTCACTCATCGGTTTCTTTGATATTGATCCACAGCAGCTTCATGTTCAGCAAGCGTTTTTGAAAATACGTGACTACCATCATTCCTAGAAACAAAGTATAAGTAATCAGAGTCTGCCGGATGCAATGCAGCATAAATTGCAGCCTCACTTGGCATCGCAATGGGGCTTGGCGGCAAGCCCGCTCGAGTATAGGTATTATAGGGCGTATCTGTGCGTAAATCTCGATAGCGAATATCACCGTCATAGGCATCGCCCATCCCGTAAATAACGGTTGGATCTGTTTGTAGGCGCATTTTCTTGCGTAGCCTGTTAACAAATACAGCTGATATTAATGGGCGTTCTTCGGCAACTGCGGATTCTTTTTCGATAATAGATGCCATTATTAAGGCCTCATAGGCATTGTTATAGGGTAAATTTGCTTCCCGCTCACCCCAAAGCCTTGTCACTGTCGCTTGCATCTGTTCATAAGCACGTTTTAAAAAATCAACATCGCTGGTGCCACGTGGAAACTTATAAGTATCTGGATAAAATTGCCCTTCCGGGTGTCCAGGTGTAAAACCTAACAGCTGCAACAAATCGTTATTATCTACATTGGCATCTAGCGTTTGTTTTATCGCTGCGTTATCAGCTAAAGCTGTCCGGAGTTGCTTGATATTCCAACCTTCAATGATGGTAAACGCATAAAGCGTTACTTCACCGGATTGCATTTTTTCTAATAAATCATTGATAGACTGGTTGGGCGCAAGCGTATACTCACCTGCTTGCAGACGTGCATCTTGCCCCGTTAAGCGTGTATAGAGTTTAAAATACTTGGCTCCTCTCCATGTTAACAACTTATCGGCTTGCAATTGACCTATTAAAGCATGCAAGGAACTGCCTGCATCAAATTGAACGACGATAGGCTCTGTGGTTGATAAAGGAGAATGTATTATTCGATAGGCGTCTATAATGAGTGCAATAAACGCCACTGCAGATACAATAAAGCATATGGCAATAATTTTTTTCATATCCATAATCTGCCATAAAATAACAAAAGCCGCTGTTAGACTTTCGAATTAGATTTTGCGCAGCGCTAAAGTTCCATTGGTACCACCAAACCCAAATGAGTTGGATAAAGCAATATCCATTTTCATTTCTCTAGCAGTATTGGGAATTAAATCAAGATCACACTCCGGATCTTGGTTAAAAACATTGATAGTTGGCGGGGCAACCTGATCACGCAAAGCTAAAATGGTAAAAATAGCTTCGATGCCCCCAGCAGCACCGAGTAAGTGACCGGTCATAGATTTGGTAGAGCTCACGGGTATGTTCGCAGCATGATCGCCAAAGCAAGCTTTAACAGCACGAACCTCTGCCA
>JANQMK010000464.1 GCA_028280085.1 Pseudomonadales bacterium | reverse complement strand
TTTACTGCGTTGGTTAAGTAGCGGCGCTGTTCTTATCGGTTTAGCGGGTGCGTTGGTTGGTTTGGGCGAAGCTATCAACCTCTTGGTAGCAGGTAGTGTGCAAGGAGCGGATTTGATGAGCTTAGAACCGCTGCGTTACAGTTTCATCTGTAGTGCTATGGGTGTGTTACTAGCTTTTGCTTTTTCACTATTAAAACAACTAGCCGAAGGTTTAATTGATAATCACTTCATCGAACTAGCGTCGTTGTTAAAGCGAGAAGTACATGATGTTTTTTTTCCTGGGTGGGAATCATCGAGTATGAGGCTGGCGAGAACGGCTAGCACGTTAGAGTCGATTGTGTATCGTCTTCAAGACTCTTCTAACCTTATGGATTTTCATCAAGGCGAGGCTCCGATAAGCGCCTCAATGCAAGAAGACGGCTATTCTATGGGGGCGGGCCAGCAAGATTTTCAGTAGCAACGGCTCACATAGTGTTTAATCAGTTAAACTGAATAGCCTTAAGTGTGGATGAATAGTCTTTGCAGAGATATTAGTCTTTGGAGAAATAAATCATGTGGAAAGAGCGGCGGGATAGTGACAGCAGTTATGTATTTGCAGCATTAGCTGATAACTTGGCTGTCTCCGCAATGGTCTTTCTGCTGTTGTTTTTTGTGCTGGTGGGCGTGATTGATACTACCCCGTTTGACCAGCAGCGAGCGAAAGAGAAACATGCAGATGTGGGTGAGCTGTCGATTGAAATTAAGCTCGATCACGGCGTAGAAATTCTGTCAGGTAATGCGATTAATCTACCTTTTCGGTTTCAAACAACACGAGCCACATTACCCACGAAAGAAGAAATTGCAGCCGATCCCAAAGCTTACACGGGCTATACCTCTCGAGAATCGGCCCAAACCTATTTACAAGAAGAAATCTTGCCTAAGCTGATGAATAACCCTGATATCGCTTATGTTGAAATCCAAGGCCATGCTGACGGCAACCCAACGTGTGAACAGATCAAAATGCAAAAAACCGTTCCGTTGGCGGAGGTACAGCAGGCTGAACATCTTTTACAACAATGTGTTGTAAATAGTGGTGGTGATAGTGGGCAATGCCAAGTGCTATCTGAGGCTAGAGCGGGATTGGTGAGCGATCTTGAATTGGAGCAATCTTACCAGCGCTGCATTCAGTGTAAATCGACCGGGCAATACTGTAGTAATTGGATGATCAGCGCTCAGAGAGCTGCATATGTCTTGGAGCTAATGCTACAACGAGGTAAGCAATCAGTCGATAAAAATCAACATACGCATCGCTTTGTGGTGACAGCCCATTCTAGTAATCAACCGATAGAGGGCAAAAGAAAAAAAGCTACTGCTAATCGGCGTGTTCAGATTGTTGCTTATGGTAAAGACGGTAACCCTTTCAAATTTAAGCAACAGGGCTTTAAGCACCAAGATTTTAAACACCCAAACTTTAAACAACAAAGTCAGATTTAATGAGACTGCAGTAACCTAGTGTCCTGAGTCAGAAGTTCGCTGATATTCAGCGAACTTCTGACTCAGGACACTAGCGCAAGTTTGAATTTGCGTAAGGGTTTGGTTTACCAATGTATCAGAGTAGTTTTCAGTGTTTGGCAATTCCATTAAGCCTTCGTGCCAGGCACGTACCACCAAGGGATCCGGCACGCCCGCTTGTTCGAATCCCCAAGCTCTTAACACACTAGCGTGATCTCGACCAATTGGTGGATATTGTCCGTCATAGGCTGTATGGGACCAAGCTAAAGCCGGATAAGCGTTGGGTAATTGCTGAGAGAGTTTTATCGATTCTGCTTTCGTGAGATTCATCAACGGTGTATGAATACGAAAAAAATCAATACCTAGTGCGTCGTTAATTGTGGCTTCTTGCGCGGTAATAAAGCGCTGCCGGCAATCGGGGTAGTTAGCCGTATCTGTTTGGCAGACACCTATTACGAGATGTTTGATGTTTTTACATGTTGCTCTGTTGGCGGCCAGTGTTAGAAATAACGCGTTGCGCATTGGTACGAAAGTATGTTCTACGTTACTTCCGACAGTTTGAGTCATTGAGTTGAAGTCAGTGTATTGCTCAAGTGGCTCTTCGCTATCTACTAGTGGGCTTCGACCGAGTAAGATGGTACCTAGTTTGACAATATCATGGCGGACGACGCCTGCTAGGGCGGCGGTATTTTTTGCCGCTTCCAGCTCAATACTGTGGCGTTGTCCGTAGTCAAAACTGATCGCATGAACAGCTTTAAACTGTTGACGAGCCCAAAACAGACAGGTGGTACTGTCTTGTCCACCGCTTAGTATCACTAAAACTTCATCTTCTATCATGGTAATCTCGCAATCTTGTGGATCTGCACAGACAATTTATAGCCAAACTGCATGGCGATTTTGGCGGCTGCTTGCATGTGCTTACTATTATGATTTTCATTGCCCTGCTCATCGAGCGGTTGTACGTAAATGGGAGCATCGCTGGGCGATGGACGAGCTAGTTGAAGAGGGGTGCCTGATGATTGTGTTGACATGACAGGCAAACCGTCATTCGGATCAGTTTCGCCATGACGAATAATA
Organism: Pseudomonadales bacterium; assembly: GCA_028280085.1. Taxonomy (GTDB): domain Bacteria; phylum Pseudomonadota; class Gammaproteobacteria; order Pseudomonadales; family JANQMK01; genus JANQMK01. The sequence goes on along the minus strand of JANQMK010000464.1, from coordinate 5,860 downwards.
TATTTCCAAGCAGTTATAAATGGCGCAAGTTGAGGATTTATCTTTCCCGTTTTAGGGCTACAGATGATACTAAGAGCTGACCTGTGAGAGCGACATAGATCACCAAGTTCTGGTAACCATAGTGTTCCTGCTGTTTCTATTTGTACGTGAAGATTGCGTAAAGTTATTAAGTGCTTTAGCAAAGGTACAATATTCTGTCGCAATGGCTCACCGCCAGTTAGTACTATGAGGTTAGTCTTGATTTGCGACAGGAGTTGGGAGACAACTTCGTCAATCTCATCCAGTGATGGCTGCCATTGACTACTCTCGAAATCGGTATCGCACCAGAAACATCGCAGGTTACAGCCGGCCAGTCGAATGAAAACAGCGGGGTGACCTGCAAAGGGGCCTTCACCCTGAATAGTGGGAAATATTTCTTGCACCCAAAGGGACTTTCCATCGGTTATTTGTTGAGGAAGAATTTGGTTATTACCGAGCATATTTTGTCTGATTCATAATGATGGTTTAGTATAATTTGTTAGTTGCCGATAAGCCGCGCTCCGCTTAATCTACGGCGCTTTTCTTAATAGCCTTAATCTGTGAGAATGGGTGTTTATTAATCTTAAGTGGGTGATCATATATTAAACTGTGCTGCATTACCATGTTGAAAGCCGAGCTTATGCCTTCGCGGGCAATATTATCAATTTGGTTACGCAATTTCAGTAGAACCGATCACTGAAACTCCAATGCGGTTGAGGTGGCGTCTATCTATTGTGAGAAAGATATTTAAGGGCTCTAATAGTTCTCCCTCGGTATTGCCTGATTAACCTGATTACTGTAACTTAGCGCAAAAATAAGTCTGCTATTCAGTCGCTTAGGCTTAACATACAGATCTATGGCGGTGTTGATGAGTTATATTGGCTAAAGCTATTCACTCGCAGTATCAGTCAAGTAATACAATATTCATGGGTTATTGAGCCAGAGAGAGTCAGTTAACAATGGCGATTGATATCACTACTCCAGCGCTGTTATTTCCCGCGTTGTCACTGTTGCTGCTAGCCTACACCAATCGTTTTATGGGGTTGGCACAAATTGTTAGGCAAATGAGTAGGCAGCTATATGATCGTCAAGACGAACATTTACTGCGTCAGTTACGCAGCTTGCAACAGCGAATTTCGGTTATCAAATTTACTCAAGCGGCCGGCATTGCCAGCATGCTAGTTTGCGTGATAGCCATGCTATTTTTGTTTTGCGATAATGAAATGGGAGGGCGCATTAGTTTTGGCGTGAGCTTAATGTTTATGGTTATTTCACTCCTGTTATCCCTTTGGGAAATTCTCTTGAGCGGTTTTGCGTTAAAAATTGAGCTTGATTGGCTGTATCAACGTAACAAATGACTTTGTCCGGCGTCATGGTCCTTGTCAGGATGTAGCAACTATCATTCTAAAAACAACAGGCAATAACAACGCTTTGTCCTGGCAGTGATTGGTATAGGGGTGATGCGATATAGTGATGCAGTATAGTGGCGCGGTAAATAAGACCGGTTAATAGGAGCGAAAAAAAATAATTTGGTGAGTTACAAACTCAGTTTCTTAACTTGAATAATTAACAGAGTAGAGCTTTTACCGTGAGACTAGTTTACGGATTGGAAAAATAATAAGCAATTCTGTAGGCTGACATGTAAAGTTGGCACTGGAGGCCATTTGTATGACATTAGTGGACGATGATCAAGCCACACAGCTAAGGCAAACGCGAACGAAGAGCGTGGTAATCATCGGTGGTGGATTTGCTGGGACAGTTTTGGCGCAGCAGTTAGAAAAAAAACTGCCGCTGGATTGGGAAATTTATTTGCTGAGTCAGTCTAATTACCTGACTTTTAATCCACTATTACCGGAAGTTATTGGCGCCTCATTGTTACCGGGGCATGTGTTAGCGCCTATCAGGCAGATGGTTAAGCGGACCCGTATACGGATGGTCTGCGTTGATAATATAGATTTTGCTGACAAAATCATCTATTACCATAATGATGAAGCTGGTCAACTTCACTATGATCATATCGTGTTCGCTGCCGGCGTTAGAGCAAATACCAGTATTATCCCTGGCATGGATGAATACGCACTGCCGTTAAAAACAGTGGGCGATGCCTTATTTATTCGTAATCAAGTGATTGAGAAGTTAGAACACGCTACGATCCATCCTGATCCCGAACGTAGAAAATCATTAACTAATTTTATTATTGTTGGTGGTGGTTTTAGCGGGGTAGAGGTCGCCGGAGAGCTAGATGACTTCTTAGCTTCGGCGCAACGCTATTATAAAAATGTCAGGCGGGAAGACTGCAAACTGATTCTGTTGCATAGTGGCGATAGACTACTACCTGAATTGTCAGCGTCTTTAGGTATTAAGACGGGCAAGATTTTTTCCAAGCGTGGCATTGAAGTGCGTCTTAACACCCGGGTTGTTCGAGTTGATAATGAAACGGTGATACTAGACTCTGGGGAAGAGCTACCGGGTTCAATTATCATCTGCACCATTGGTACAACCTCAAATGAATTTATTTTAGCGAGTGATCTACCGCAAGAACGGGGTAAGATTACGGTGGATGCTGACATGTCCGTGCCGGGTATGGATGGCGTGTGGGCTTTAGGCGACTGTGCCCGCGTACCAAACGGTAGCCAAAATCAAGATAAACAGCCACTGTCGCCACCGACCGCTCAATTTGCGGACCGCCAGGGTAAATTTTTAGCAAGGAATATTGCGTTGAATATTGCGGGTAAGCAAACCCGAGCATTTCATTATAAACCTATTGGTATGTTGGCTTCTATTGGCCATAACAAAGCGGTCGCTGAAATCTACGGTATTCCATTGTCAGGCTTTGTCGCCTGGTTAATATGGCGAGCTATTTATTTAGCCAAGATGCCAACGTTGCCGCGTAAAATACGTCTTTTTTTAGAATGGAGTTGGGCTATGTTTTTTCCACCAGATATTGCCCATCTCGGTTTCGAACGGACCGACAAGACCAAATAGGCTAACCACACTACGACAAACTTTCTAAACCATAAAATGACCATATAAGGATTGATTATGAAGCAAATTATTAGCTCGCTGTATGCTTTATTGGAAAGCACCAAAGTGTTAGATTTTTTAGCACCTTTGTGCCTGCGATTGTACCTGGTCCCTGTTTTTTGGATGGCGGGGACAAAAAAACTTGATAGCTTTGATAGCACTGTCGAGTGGTTTGGTAACCCAGACTGGGGGTTGGGATTGCCGTTTCCATTTGTAATGGCTTTGCTTGCAACCTGGACAGAAATTTTGGGTGCCCTCGCGCTGTTGTTTGGCTTTGGTACTCGTTTGCTCGCTGTGCCGCTGATGTTTACCATGATCGTAGCGGCTACTACGGTTCACCTGGAATTTGGCTGGCAAGCCATCGCTGACCCTGGCGCACCATATGCTAACGAACGGGTAATGGAATCAGCCGATAAATTGCAGCGCGCCAAATCTATTTTAAGAGAAAATGGCAACTACGATTGGTTGACCTCGAGTGGTAGTTTTGTGGTTCTTAATAACGGGATAGAGTTTGCAGCAACTTATTTTATTATGTTGTTGGCGTTATTTTTTATGGGGGCTGGCCGCTATTTTAGTGTTGACTATTGGGTTAAGGAGAAGATGCTCAATAATATCATCGAACAACAAGGTCGCTGATTGACTGTAACCATTGACTATAACCTTAGGAGCTTTGAGCATAGCTTCTGAACAACTCATGTTTCAAGGTAAACAGTTTTAACATGAGTAAATGAAATAAAAAAACAGGGTATTTCTTTATCAAGAAAATACCCTATTTTTTTGTCAATGCTTTTAAGAGCAAGCATCTATTGCTGATTGTTGCGTAACGATACTATTGCGTAATGATGGTTACCCGACGATTGGTATCAGCGTTGGGGTTTTCAGTATCCAGTAAGCTTGATTCCCCTTTGCCAATCGACTTTAACCGATCTGCCTCAACACCAAATTCGTCAATAAAATAATTTTTAACTGAAGCTGCTCGACGCTCAGATAATGCAAGATTATATTGCTCACTGCCAGATGCGTCGGTGTGGCCTTCTAGGGTAAAGTTAATAGAAGTTAACTCGTTTGAAGTAAGTGCCTGGGCAACCGGCGTAAGTTGGGCTTTCGCTTCCTCAGTGAGCTCGGCGGAATCGAAAGCAAAGCGGACTTCTAGGGAAACGGCCTTTTTTTCTGGCTCTGGTTCGTTGGGCCACAGATGCAAACCTCGAGTAGGTAACTCTGAGTCCAAACTGGCTTGAGTATCGGCTGGCGAAGGGCTTAGAAGATCAATAATTTCTGCTTTAGATGGGATACGCTTGCCAATATTTGCCGCGGTCGTTTCGCCAAGGCTAGCGGGACTAGCCGTGAACAGTAGGCCGCTAACCAGCGTTGGGATTAACATTTTTTTTGTGAACTGTTGCATGGTGATTCTCCAAGTCTGTCTTAATTAACTGTTAATGTTGATAAGTTAGATGGACAAACATTTTGTAAACATAGGCCATTTTTGCCAATAAAACGCCTCTTGTCAAAGTTCTATTTTTCCTTATACATACACATGGCATTGCCCAACTGCATGAGATAAAGTCCTTGTTTCTTTGATTTTTGCTCAAATTTCATAAGATTAGCAGCGCCTTTAAGAGACGCCTTTTCAAAGTTAATCTCTTCAAATAGTAGCTTTCCCTCTTGCCAACAACGAAGTTGGGTATTGGCGTTCTCAAATGCAGTATTATTGGTGGCCAGAATGACATCTTTGGGCTGCTTGGGGTTGGCATCAATGGGCTTACCAGTGGTAGCGATGCCTGCGGGTAGTTGCTTTGAATAAAATGCAATCATCGCGAGGAGACCAATTGCGGCAAACCTGTTTAACTGTTTCATACCATTCATGGTTATATTTCCTTACTGAATTTCAATAGCAAAGTTGGCTTCGCCCATCCGCTCTCCCGCGGCTTGTTTGAGACTATTCCGAATGTCATCGATTGATGCTAGATCAAGGTTTTCAAAATCCGCCCCCCTGATAGGGTCAGGTAACGCATCAAATACGTCATGTTTTGTCGCGAAACAAGTTATGGTTTCAGGTGCGTGACTGGCTTTGATATCAAATGGCATGTCGCCAGGTAACGATAGATCACTGCCAGCTATTACGTAGTTATCACTAACGAAACGGTTGGGGTAAAAACGCTGGATATTGTCATCCTCATCGACAAAGAAACAGTAGATAAAACCGTCCTCATTGACGTTAACGTTAATCGCCAGTTTATCGCCGGGACTAAATATCGAGCTAGCATTTGCTTCTGATATGCTGACCTCAATAGGTGAAGATTGGGTGTTCTCTGCTACGGGCTCTGAGTACTTCAATATTTCACCGTTAATAAATGCGTTGAAGAAGACTAAGTCGTCTTGACCAGTGACTGGCACGGCTAGATCTTTTTGGTAGTTGACGAGTGCGAGTTTATAGCTCGGTGATTTTTGCTCATCGATAGGGCCGTTATAGTAGCCACGATTACGTAGCTGTTGCTTTAAATATGCCACCAGTTCATTGTGTGCTTTCATTGAGTAGTACCAGTCTTCAATCTCTAGTTGAACTTCACGGTGCTCTGGGTCGATGCCGACACATTGCCAATAAGGGACTTTAAGTAAGCGGCCAAATAGCTCAATTGATGCGAGTTCCACTAAGTTACGCAGTGCTTGCGCGGTACCTTCACTTTTGGAAAAGAAGAAGCTGAAATTAACACCCGCTTTCCGAATCTCCGCATCAGCATCAGCGCCAGCACCTGATTTAAATATGGTAACGGCATTGCGAGATGTTATCCCGGGGATAACCGACATATCTTCGGTTGAA
>JANQMK010000295.1 GCA_028280085.1 Pseudomonadales bacterium | reverse complement strand
GTAGTTGTTGCGTTGTTAGAAGAGCTGAATCATATAAAAACAGAAATTGATTTGCATGTCAGACAGGGAGCAAAAGCTAAAACATCTGATTTAGAAGTTATTATACCAACTTTTAAGCGTGTTGCTGATACTATGGCTGTATTAGGTATTGGTTCGCTTAGACGAGATGTCATTCAGCTCGGGAATACGATTGCCGGCATAGTAGAAGATGGCGGTGAAATAGAGCCCGCACAATTAATGGATATTGCCACTAAAATAATATCGATAGAGGCAACATTGGACAAGATGCCAGAGTCTATCCAGCGGGGAGAAATAGATAGTGGTAGTTCATGTTCTGAAAGCGAGAGACAATTTGAATATGCGCAAGAGTCTGTTATTAGAGAGTCGCGTAACGGTCTAGAGCAGGCCAAACAGTCGATCATTGAATTTATTGCCTCACAATGGGACCACTCTCATTTAGATGGCGTGCCTGCTTTGTTAAATGGTATATCAGGCGGTCTCATGATGGTTTCTATGCAGCGTGCTGCTCGAGTGTTGGATACCTGTGCCCAGTATATCGCAGAAGTTCTTTTAGAAAAAAAATATGTGCCCGAGTGGAATACACTTGATACTTTAGCTGATGCTATAACCAGTGTGGAATATTACCTCGAGCGACAGTCAGATGACTCTGGTGAAGCAAACAATTTGATCCTTCAGGTGGCAGAAGAGAGCTTACTAGAGCTTGGCTATGATGTGGAGAAAGTAAGGCCTCGCCCAACAATTGAATTTGTTTCTCCCGCAGATCAATATGATGCTGAACACACGACTACATTAGGCGAAAATGAAGGCGCTAACGATGTCGTGGCTGGCAATGAAATAGTAGATAGTGGTAGCGTAAACCAGGTTGCAGTTGCTGATACTGAAGAAGATGATGACATTATCGATGATGAAATAATTGAAATTTTTCTTGAGGAAGCTGAGGAAGTTCTCAACACAATTAATGAGTTTTATCCTAAGTGGGCGGAAGACTTTTCCGATCAGGATGCACTAGCCGAGTACCGTCGCGCTTTTCATACACTCAAAGGCAGTGGTCGTATGGTTGGGGCCAAAGACGTTAGTGAATTGGCTTGGGCCGTCGAAAATATGCTGAATAAAATGATTGATGGCACGGTGATAGCCAGCAAAGCTCGCTCTGACTATGTTGATAGTGTGCGTCAATTTGTTCCCAGTTTGATTGAAGCATTTCAACGTCGTGAGGCAAATCCTGATGTTGAAAAAACTTCGCAGCTACTAGAAGAAGGCAAACGATTGTCGTTGCGTGATGAAGATGAGATTAACGAAACTCAATCTTCACTTGAAGCTGCAGTTGAAATGATATCGTCTAAGCAAAAAACAGAAACTGCAGCGCCAGAGGATGAGGCGATTGGCGGTATAGAAAAGCCGGATAGCGAAAGACCCGATGTAATGCTTTGGGATATTTTTCGAGGTGAAGCAGAAAGCCATATTGCTGTTCTAAATGAATTTGTTAGTTTATATCAAAGTGGTTCACTAGGTGATGGCGATAAGATTCCTTCAGATGGCTTACAACGGGCTTTGCATACCTTAAAAGGTAGTGCTCATATGGCGGATATCACTGTCGTGGCAAACATGATATCACCATTAGAAAGATACATCAGAGAACTTCGGGCTTATAAGATAATGGCTGATGATGAAGTTGTTCTGCTGTTAGAAAATGCTGTTGGGCTAACTCAGGATGCGTTAGGGCAATTGGCACAGTACGAATTGGTTGAGTTGCCTGGAATTAATGAGTTTGTCGATAGGGTAGAACAGAAGCATCAACAATTACTAGATGATATGGCTGGCCGAGAGCTTGGCGTAGATGTCTCAGTTGATCATGGTATGTTGGTCAATGTTTTGCAGAATGAAATGAATCTTATTCTCGATGCTGATGCAATATTGATGGAATGGCATGAGAGCGATAAAGTTGATGAGGCTCAATTAGAAGCAGTCATTGAAGAACTACAAAGCTTGCAAGTAGCTGCTGAAAAAGCTGCTTTGCAACCAGTGGCTGCGTTGGCTGGTTTGCTGGAAGATGCCTACTTAGCGGTGTTTAATGAGCTGTGTTCCGTTGATAAGAAATTTATTGACCTTGTAAAGGCTGGTCACGAAGCGTTGATTAATATGATGGACCAGATGGCAGCAGAGCAGAATCTACATGTTCCAGATATTGTTATTAATGGGCTATCAGGCTTTTTGGAAAAAGTTGAATTGGCTGCTGAAGAGATAGAGCCGGAATTTGACTTTGTTGATCAGGGTAGTCTTGCTAAAGAGGGAAGTAGTGCGCCTACTGATGAGTTAAGGGTTGAGCGCGAGGTAGAGGACAGAGTGGACGCTGAGTCTCTATCTATGATTAAACGCGACTACGATGCTGACAAAGATCTAGCTGATGACGATGAAACTGATCACGAAATTATAGAAATATTTATTGAAGAGGCATCTGAGCTATTAGAATCGATTGATGAAACCATTCACGACTGGATGGAGGATAGAGATAGCACCTTTTATATGGATGATTTGCAGCGTCTTATGCATACGCTAAAAGGCGGCGCCCGGTTGGCTACGATGATTAACCTCGGGGATTTAAGTCATGACTTTGAAACTTTTTTGGTGGAAACGCAAGAAAAAGGTGCTGGCTATGGTCAAGAGTTCTTTCAAGCGATGTTGGTCTATTATGATGAACTAAGCAAATCGCTTGAGCGTATAAAGCGAAAAATTAGTGGTGTTGCTGTCGAGAGTGAACCAGCAGAGGAGCCAGAGGAAAGGCTTGAAGAAATACCTGCCCAGCAAAAATTGGTCGAGCAAGATGCGCAAGATCTTATTGATCAGCAGGAAGAAATTATAAATGTTAAACGTGCTCCGCAAGAACTTGTTAAAGTATCCGCGGACTTGCTTGAAGACTTGGTTAATCTAGCGGGTGAAACGAGTATTTCTCGCGCGCGTCTAGAGGAACAGGCTTCTGAGTTTAGCTTTTCGCTTGATGAAATGGATATCACCATAGCTCGGCTGCAAGAGCAGTTGCGCCGGTTAGATATTGAGACAGAAGCACAGGTATTATTTAGATTAGAACGGGCTGATAATTCGGGTACTGACTTTGATCCGTTGGAAATGGATCGATACTCCCATCTACAGCAATTGTCTCGTTCTTTAATGGAATCGGCATTTGATTTAAACGATATTCGTAGCACGATTCTTGATAAGTTGAGAAACACTGAAACGTTATTAATGCAGCAGGCTCGAATTAATACTGAGCTTCAAGAGGGCTTGATGCGGACTCGTATGGTACCTTTTTCGAGGATGGTGCCGAGGTTGCGGAGAATTGTGCGCCAAGTCAGTTCCGAGTTGAATAAGCAGGTGAATTTCGAGTTGGGTAATATTGAAGGCGAGCTTGACCGCAGTATGATGGAGCGCATGGTTCCGCCGCTGGAGCACATGCTTCGCAATGCGGTAGACCATGGCATAGAATCCGTGGAAAAACGGCGTGCGCAAAAGAAGCCGGATATTGGCCGGGTTAAGCTAAGTCTTGCACGAGAAGGTGGGGACGTTGTTATTACCTTGGCGGACGACGGTCAGGGTGTGGACTTAAGTAAGGTTCGTAGCAAAGCCATTGAACAGGGGCTATTAGATCCGAAAGTTGAAATGAGTGATTATGATACGTTGCAATTTATTTTTCACAGTGGCTTCAGTACGGCGTCTAAAGTAACACAAATCTCTGGTCGTGGTGTTGGTATGGACGTAGTACACAGTGAAATTAAGCAGCTCGGTGGTAGCGTTGCCATTCATTCAGTTGAAGGTCGAGGAGCAGAATTTAAAATTCGTTTGCCGTTTACGGTGTCTGTTAATAGAGCATTGATGGTCAATATCGGGGAAGACACTTTTGCGGTTCCCCTAAATACCATTGAGGGTATAGTTCGGGTCAGCTACTATGAAATGGAAACCTATTATGCGGAAGATGCACCTAAGTTTGTCTATGCCGGCCAAGAATACGATATGCGATATATGGGTAACTTATTACACAGTGGTCGCGGGCCTAAGCTACAGCTAGATTCCACTAAGCCGTTGCCTGTTATGCTGGTTCGTAGTGGAGAG